>JAHDDQ010000199.1 GCA_020629275.1 Tenacibaculum sp.
ATTTAATAATTAAAAAAATGGCAAACATTATTATCGTTTCTTTTAAAGAAGAAACTAAAGCTATAGAAGCTTTGCACAAAATAAAAGAATTGGACAATTATGGAGACATCACGTTATATGAGTACATGATGTTTCGTAAAAAAGAGGACGACCAGTATGAAGTCTTGAAGGATGAAACAAAGGAAGAACGATGGAGAACGTTTACAGGAATGGCATTAGGTGGCCTAATAGGTGCTTTGGTTGGTCCAATAGGTCTGGTTGTTGGTCTATTTTCTGGGACTACTGTAGGCGCTATCCTTGATTTTTCGCGTTATGATTTTGAAGAAGACTTTTTAAGAAAAATAAATAACAAAATGAAAATTGGCGACATAACCATAGTTGCTGAGGTTGGCGAAGAAAATTCGATATTTATTGACAATGCCCTTAAACCTTATAATGCTGAAATTATTAGAAGTGAAGCAGATGTAGAATTCGATGATTTTATAGAGGATCAGATTGACGACTTAGAAGATAAAATTGAAGACGAACGTAAAAAGCTTAAAAAAGCCACTGATGATGCAAAAACAAAGATCACTGCTAAAATTACCGAATTGAAAACTAAACGCAAAGCAAAGATTGAAGATATGGAGGCAAAAAGAAAGTCTACTCTAAAAAGCATCAAGGATAAGACTAAAGCCAAAATTAAGAAATTACAATCGAAACTAGATAATTACGAGGATACCATTTTTGATACCATCAAACAAACAAGGATAGATAGGCTTAAAAGAAGAATCAACAGACAAAAGTCGAAGTTAAACAAGTTAAATCATCAGTTGGAAGAAGTTCTTGATTGAATTAAAGATAAAGAGGCTATCTGAAAAGTGAATTAGCACTTGTCGAACTGAGCGCAGTCGAAATAGATTGACTGTAAAGGTGTTAAAACTTCGACTTCACTCAATTATGACATTTAGACTAAAAATTCACTTTTCAGACAGTCTCACCATTTTTATAAATAAATTTTTTTATATAAAATGAAATTATGAAAAAGCGCATATTATCCTTAACCATAATAGGTCTTATGGCAGGAATCCTTTTGGCAAGTTGTGGTGAAAAATCCAAAAAAGACGCACAAGAAGTCAAAGAAGATGTAACGGAACTAAATAAAGACTTAAAACAAGGGGCGATAGATACGGCCGAAGAAATTAAAATGATCATAAAAAACGATTGGGAAAATTTTAAAATCACTTCAGAAAATACCATTCAGAATACTGAAAAAGAGATAGAAAATTTACGGGAAAGAATTGCGAAAATCAGTAAAAAGGAACAAAAAAAGCTTACTAAAGAACTGGATGAATTAGAACAAAAGAGCATAGTTCTAAAAGATAAATTAGCTATTAGAAGCCAAAGATTCAAAGATAATTTGATTGAGTTCAATGAGAAGACAAAAGAAAGTGAAAAAGAATTTGAACGTGAATTTAACCACGATATGAAAGTTTTAGGAATGGCATTAAAAAATCTGTTTAAAGACAACCTTAATTGAACCGTTTAATCTAAAAGACAATTGGTATTATACTAATTTGAATATATAATGACGTAAAAAGAAACGATTTATATGCGACATTATATGTTTAATTTGGTATTAGAAGTAGATCACTAAATCTAAATCAAGATGACCATCATTTCCTGGAACATAAATGGCATAAGAGCCATCGTGAAAAAGGACTTTTTTGAAGATATCAAAAAAATGAATCCAGATATTATTTGTCTTCAAGAAACCAAAGCTCAGGATAAAGAGGTGGAGCAGGCTATAGCTCGATTAACAAATTACAATCTTTACGTTAATTCAGCATCTAAAAAAGGATACTCCGGAACGGTCTTGCTTTCAAAAACGAGGCCCATTAAAATAACCAATGACATGGGCATTGACCAACACGATCATGAAGGCCGAGTAATCTGTGCCGAATACCCAAATTTCTATCTTGTTAATGTGTATGTGCCAAATTCCGGGCAACAACTAGAAAGGCTTGATTATAGAAAAAAATGGGATACCGATTTTCTTAACTATTTAAAAAATCTTGAAGAGATAAAGCCCGTAATTATTGCTGGTGATTTTAATGTAGCACATCAGCCTATTGATTTAAAAAACGATAAAGCCAACTACAACAAAACTGCTGGTTATACCCAAATTGAAATTGATGGAATGACCAATATAATTAATGTCGGTTTTGTAGATGCGTTTAGATATTTGCACCCTAATAAAATAGCTTATAGCTATTGGAGCTATCGGTTTAAAGCTAGAGAACGAAATACAGGATGGCGTATTGATTATTTTTTAGTGAGCAAATCTTTTGTGAATAAAGTTAAATCAGTAACGATCCACACAGAATATTATGGATCCGATCATTGCCCAATTGGACTTGAAATTTTGCTATAGCTATACTATGCCAAATCAAAGAAGTTATTTAATATTTTTATCTGCCACTCCGCAACCGAGGATAACTCTGAATTGGCATTAAGCAAAACCAAACCGTAACCCATTTTTGAAAGTTTACAATCATTTACAATACTTGTATTGACTTGAGTAAAAACGGGCATAAAATGCTTACGTATTTCTATTCCTGAAGTTTTCCCTGTTTTAATAGCTTTAAGAACAGCGTCAGATATTTCTTTAGGCGTTAAGCCTATCTTTAATAAATCGCTTGCCAAAAACTGCATATCTAAACCATAATAAAAATCTAAAAAGGTTTTCATTGAATCTAGCGGGTCGTACGTCTTTGTATAAATGGAAATTTTCATAATATTTTGAGTTTGGAATTGGTATTTTCATGAGTGTTGAGTCTATTGATTTTTATGTTGTCTTGTATCTATTAAAAAGACTTATTTGGAGTGCTTTTTTAGCGTCATTAAAGCGTTTTTCAACATCATGATACGTTGTGTTCTTTAATTGGGCAATTTCTTGGAGATTAAGATGCTGTTTGGTAAATAATTCAAAAACAGTTCGCATGGGCAGTGGCAAATTGTGCAGCACCATATTTATATGCCTATTAATAGCTTCATCATTTAACGCTTTGTCAAGTTGTTGGGTCAATTCCTTTTCATCATCTTCAATAAACACATGGTTTAGCGTGTAATCGTTTTGGCTATATGATATATCATCTAACTCCTCGAGCATCATCAAATCACCATCGCCATCTGTGCTATATTTTTCAGCCATTTGATCCCATTCTGACTTGGAGTACGTATCAATGTTCTTGAAGAAAAAATCATCAAATTCTTCTTCAACAATAGTATCTTCCAAAAGGTCATTGGTTTTCTTGAATAACCACAAGTAGAAATCTTTTTCTTTTTCAACCTCTTCTATATGGTCATAGATTTCAATAAAAAGTTGATCGATAAATTCATCAGCTTTATATTTGTTTTTTGAGAAATGTCCTTTTTTTATCGCAGCATTCAATCTTCCGTTTATATACTTTTTTACTTCGGGAAGTATCTTAAGTAATTTGGTATTAAAAGATACTTTATCGCCTTCTTTTTTAAGTTTAACAAGTTCTTGATATGCGTCTTCAACAGATAAGCGAAACCCTTTTTGCTGTTGGTAATATGTAATGGTGTTTTTCATCTGTTTGTTTTACTGCTTTCAATATCCCATATAAATATGCAACTATAATTTGTGGGACAAAATGACGTGGGTCATTTAAGTTGTATTGCATTTTAAAAAGGGTTTTAAAAAAAATGTTAAAATTATGGCTGACTGATTTGGGTCATTTTCAAAGGCTTAGAGTCAAGGTAAATTTGTGTTATAAATTATTGTTTAATTAAAAATCTTAATAAAAATGAAAACAGATGCAAGAATTAGAGAAGATGTTATAAACCAATTAGCTTGGGAACCAAACATTGACGACAAACAAATTGGCGTAACCGTTGATAATGGTGTTGTTACTCTCTCTGGAGTAGTAAAAAGCTATAACGCAAAAATGGCTGCAGAGAAAGCCGCTAAAAAAGTGAGTGGCGTAAAGGCTGTAGCCGAAGATATTGAGGTGAAATATGGTGATGCCTATAAGAAAACGGATAAAGAAATAGCCAAAGCAGCTGTTGATGCACTAGAATGGAGTGTTTCTGTACCTGATGACAAAATTTTAGTCAAGGTTGAAGACGGCTGGGTGTATTTAACAGGAGAAGTAGAATGGTCTTACCAAAGAGAAGCGGCTAAAAGAGCGGTTGAAAATTTACTTGGTGTGAGATATGTGTCCAATAACATTACCTTAAAACAAAAGGTGGAAGCTTCAGACATCAAAAACAAGATCAAAAAAGCTTTTGAGCGTACTGCAGATATAGATGCTAAAAATATTTCTGTTATAGTAGATGGACATACCGTAACCTTACGAGGGACTGTTAGTTCGTTGGCAGAAAAAGATCAAGCACGTAAAACTGCTTATTCTTCGCCTGGAGTTTATCATGTGAAAAACGAATTAAAAGTGGAGTATTATCCTTCTTACGCATAGGCTT
The DNA here is from genome assembly GCA_020629275.1 of Tenacibaculum sp. Lineage (GTDB taxonomy): Bacteria > Bacteroidota > Bacteroidia > Flavobacteriales > Flavobacteriaceae > Polaribacter. The sequence goes on from JAHDDQ010000199.1 coordinate 4,486, forward strand.
GAAATAGTATATTTAGTACTATTTATTACTTCCAAAAAACAGCTCCAGTTTCGCATTGGAGCTGATTTTTTTAACAGGTTACTATGGGGTTTTGTAATTAATATAGAAATATATGAGTATGTAGAACAGCATAATATTAAAAAAGATGACAACAACGGTTCCTAAAGTTGCATTAACGCATAAGGATAAAATAGTGTTCCCAAAGTCTGGGATTACTAAGCAACAGATATATGAATATTACGAAAATATGGCAAACGTCATGCTTCCTTATCTCAATAATCGTCCTTTAACCATGCAACGATTTCCTAAAGGCATAGGAGAAGCTGGTTTTTTTCAAAAGCATGCGCCTAATTATTTCCCCGATTGGATTCCAACGGTGAAAATCAAAAAAGAAGGTGGTTGGGTAAACCACATTATTTGCAATTCTAAGGAGGCCTTATTATACCTTGTAAATCAATATGTTTTGACGTTTCATATTGCCTTGAGCAAAGTTCAGAAAATTGACTATCCTGACAAACTCGTTTTTGACTTGGATCCTCCAAAAGGGAATTTCCAGTTAGCAGTTAAAGCCGCAAAAGCACTGCGT
>JAHDDQ010000200.1 GCA_020629275.1 Tenacibaculum sp.
AAGAGAGTTATTGTGTTAATGACTTTGTTAAAGATTATAATTCCTTTAAAGGAAATGCATATGGTTTAGCGAATATATTAACTCAAACAGCTTTTTTAAGACCGAATATTAAAAGTAAAAAGGTGGGTAATCTTTATTTTACAGGACAATTAACTGTACCAGGACCAGGAGTTCCTCCATCTTTGATTTCTGGAAAGATAGCTTCAGATTTAATTTTAAAAACACATCGTAAATGAAAGAATTATTTGATCAAGTTTCCTATAAGAGTAGTAAACTAGTAACAAACAGTTACAGTACATCTTTTTCTTTAGCTACTAAAATGTTATCCAAGCCTATAAGAGCACATATTTACAATATATATGGTTTTGTTCGTTTTGCTGATGAAATAGTAGATACATTTCATAATTACGATAAAGAAGAATTACTTAATAAATTTGAAGAAGATTATTATTCTTCTAAAGAAATAGGTATAAGTTTAAATCCTATTTTAAATTCATTCATTCATACCGTTAATAAGTTTGGAATATCAGATGCCGCAGTAAATGCTTTCTTGAAGAGTATGCGTGCTGATTTATCTAAATTAGAATATAAAACACAAGAAGAATACGAAGAATACATTTATGGTTCTGCAGATGTTGTAGGTTTAATGTGTTTGAAAGTATTCGTAAATGGTGATCAAGAGCGGTTCGAAAAATTAAAAGAACCAGCAATGCGTTTAGGTTCTGCATTTCAAAAAGTAAACTTCTTGAGAGATCTTAAAGATGATATGGAATTATTAAATCGTTCTTATTTTCCAAATGTTAATTTAAAAGAGCTCGATGCAAAATCCAAAGAACAGATCATAAATGAAATAGAAGAAGATTTTGAATATGCCTTTAAAAACGGAATTTTACAGCTGCCTGTAGAAGCTAAGTTTGGTGTATACATGGCTTATCGCTATTACAGAAAACTGTTAAAGAAGTTAAAAGCGACTCCTTCAACCAAAATAATGGATACCAGAATTAGGATTTCTAATCCAATGAAGATAAATTTGTTGGCTAGAAGTTATGTGAAATATAAATTAAATTTAATATAAATGCTATTTTTTTTAGTTACCCTAGCTACATTTATAACTATGGAAGGTATAACTTGGTGTACACACAAATATGTGATGCACGGATTTGGTTGGTATTTACATGAAGACCACCATCAGCCAGGTTATCCACATGTTTTTGAAAAAAATGATGCCTTTTTCGTCGTTTTCGCTGTTCCAAGTATGTTATTATTTTTCTTTGGTATACGTCCTGAATTAAATTCTTTATTTTTTATTGGTTTAGGAATATTATTATACGGATTGGCTTATTTTTTAATCCATGACGTACTAATTCACCAGCGTTTTAGTTGGTTTAAGAGAACTAATAATTGGTATTTTAAAGGGCTTAGAAAAGCACACAAAATTCACCATAAAAAAATGGGAAAACATGAGAGTGAATGCTTTGGAATGTTGTTTGTTCCTCTTAAATATTTTAAACAGTACAAAAAGAACTGATAATAATAATTTTATATAAAAACTAGGAATGATTACTTCAGTAATCATTCCTAGTTTTAGTTTATAGCTGTTGTAATTAAGGCTGTTTTTTTATGAAGAATAATATTTTTCAGTTATTTCATTTAAACATAAATTATGCATACTTCCTATATGCGTATGCTTTGAGCTAACTACAGCGGTATAATTAGAAGTTTCAATTTTTGTGCTAATATTTCGATAAGCCTCTCTAAAGGGAACACCAGTTTGTACTAAATCATTAATTGCGTCTACAGTAAATAAATACTTATACTTTTCATCAGAAAGATTAATCTCATTAATTATAATTTTATCAAGAGCATAATTGAAAATAGATAATATGTCTTTAATATCTTCTATTACTCTTATTGAATTATCTTTTAATAATTGGTAATCCCTATGATATCCACTAGGTAAATTATTACAAAGCAGGAGCATTTCAGTGTAAGTGGCCTGTATTTTATTACATTTCCCTCTAATCAATTCAAAAAGATCTGGATTTTTCTTATGTGGCATAATGCTACTACCAGTAGTAAATATATCTGGAAACGTTATGAAGTTGAAATTTTGACTCATGTATAAACATATATCCATAGAGAATTTTCCTAAGGTGTTTGCTAAATTCCCGATAATAGAAGTTAATATTCGTTCGTTTTTACCTCTAGACATTTGTGCAGCAACTACATTATATTTTAAATTAGAAAATTTTAATTCTTTTGTGGTAAATTCTCTATCTATAGCAAAAGAACTCCCATAACCAGCAGCTGATCCTAAAGGATTTTGATCTACTATTTTTTGTAGCGCTTTTAGTAAGGTCATATCATCTATTAAACTTTCGGCATAAGCAGAAAACCATAAACCAAAAGAAGATGGCATTGCTACTTGTAAATGCGTATAGCCAGGTAGTAATTTATTTTCATGAGTTTTAGCAAGACGAATTAAGGTATTGAAAAAAGCATTAGTTAAGTTATGAATTTGGATCAACTCATCTTTATAGTAGAGTTGTAAAGCAACCAAAACTTGATCATTTCTAGATCTTGCTGTATGAATCTTCTTTCCTACGTCACCATATTTTTTAGTAAGTTCATCCTCTATTTTTGAGTGAATATCTTCAAAACAGTCATCAATAACAAAGTCACCTAAAGTTATTTGATCTAACAGTTCTTCTAATCCAGTAATTAATTTTTGTAATTCTTCGTTTGAAAGAATTTCTATTTTATGCAACATTTTTGCATGAGCAATTGAAGCTTGTATATCATATTTAGCAATATGTAAGTCAATCTCTCTATCGTTCCCAATAGTAAAATTTTCTATTTTTTTATCTATGGAGAAACTTTTTTTCCAAAGTTTCATTCAAGTATTTGTTTTAAGGTTTAATTGGTGCTAGCAGTTAAACTGTTATCATCTATTATTTCTAATAGGCAAGATTTATTTCTTCCCATACTAGATGGAGGAACAATTTTAAATTCTGCTATAATTTTTCCATTTCGTTTCGTAACAAAAGGAGCGCTAAATATTCTAGCGTTATTTAATAAATTATTATGTAATTCTTTGGAGTTTGAACGGCCAATATGAACTATTGTATTATTTTCAGATTTTACCCAGACTTTTATAGTGCTACGAAAGTTAGTTTTAAGGTTAATTGTAGCAAAACCATTTGGAGTAATACAATTACTATATGCCTTGTACCAACCATCCGATAAAACTTCTTTCTTTGTCTCTTTTTCTTGAGAAAATATTGAAAAACTAATTAATAGAGATAAGCCAGTTATAAATAATTTTTTCTTCATAATTAATTGATTTTTAGATTAATAAATATACGAAAAAATCATCAAAAACTGTTCCGTTTTAGCTGTTTAGTATTGATGATAAAATTTTAATGTAAATATCTATTCCTTCTTTTATTTCGTCAATATAAATAAATTCATCAGCTGTATGTGAACGTTTACTTTCACCTGGGCCAAGTTTCAACGAAGGGCAGCTTAAAACTGATTGATCAGATAACGTTGGTGATCCGTAAGTTTTTCTACCTAAAGCTTTTCCTGCCTTTACTAAATCATGATTTTTTGAAATAGAAGAGGAGTTCAAATGTAAATTTCGAGGTTCTATTTCTGAGCAAGGGCATTCTTCTTTTAGAATAGCTACGATCTCTTTATTTGTATACTTATCGTTTACACGTACATCTATAACCAAATTAAGAGTATTAGGTATAGCATTGTGTTGTTTTCCTGCATTAATTTGGGTTACTGTCATTTTCACATCGCCTAAAATTTCTGATTTTTTCATAAACTGATATGTATTAAACCATTCTAAAACTTTAATAGCATTATAAATAGGATTATCATCGTTTAAATGTGCTGCATGACTTGCTGTACCGTAAACTTTAGCATCGAAGACAACAAGTCCTTTTTCCGCTATAGCTAATTGCATTAATGTGGGTTCCCCAACAATAGCTACGTCAATTTTTGGAAGTAAAGGAACAACACTATTTAAACCATTTGGACCACTATTTTCTTCTTCAGCTGAACCAACAAAGATTAAATTATAAGCTAAGTCTTCATGGTCATAGAAATACGAAAAGGTTGCTAATAATGAGACCAAAGCTCCGCCTGCATCATTGCTGCCTAAGCCATAGAGTTTACCGTCTTTAACAATAGCTTCAAAAGGATCTTTAGTATATCCTTTATTTGGAAATACCGTGTCATGATGAGAGTTTAATAATAATGTTGGCTTTTTATCATCGAAAAACTTATTAATTGCCCAAACATTATGTTTATTTCTTTTACAGGTTATTTGATGTATTTCACACCAATAGATTAATAAATCGGCTGTTTTACTCTCATTAGAAGAAAAAGACGGTGTTTCTATTAACCTCTTTAATAAGTCAATAGCACTGTATGTTAATTCTTTTTGAGATTTTATAGTTGAAGTGTCGTACATAATATTTTCTTATTAAAAGGCATTTTAATATTACCTATTTGAACTTTTTGAACATTATTTTGTTTCGCAGTTAAACAGTTTTCTATTTTTGGTAACATACCATCATAAATTACACCTTCTGCTTTTAGTTGCTCGTAATTATTTGTAGTAATTTCTGGGATTACCGAATGTCTATCTATTTTATTTTTTAGAACACCATTGTGTTCAAGGCAATAATAAAGTGCTACATTAAACTTTTGTGA
>JAHDDQ010000201.1:0-3594 GCA_020629275.1 Tenacibaculum sp.
CAATCTCCTATTTCAAAAATAAGATTTTTATAAAATAATTTAATGTATTAATAAATGTAAACGTAAAAGCTTCTCCTCTTAATTCACCTAAATTGTTTGGTCTATTACGTCTGCCTAATCCTTGGTCAATTGCGCTTCCACCTCCATCATCATCACCGTAATTCACATTAAAAGTTTTATCGTGATAAAAAGATAAATCTATACCCACATTACTTCTAAAAGTAAGGTCTTTCATTAATTTATACTCACCATAAATATTACCAAATGTTTGGAACCTTGTAGTTCTATCATCAGAAAAATATGCTTGAGCAATAGGGTTACCTACCATTTCATACATGGTTCTGTTCAATCCTTGGTCGTAACCAGTAGACGTAAAAAAGGGCATATCGGTAAAAGGATCTTCAGCTGAATAAGTAGGATCACTTACATCTTTGAAAACTGGAATAACAGGTGCTCTTAATAAAGCAAATCTAATTAAACTTTCACCTGTAGAAGGCACCTTATCTTGGATTGAATATGATAACTGGAGATTTGTACCAACCTTAAATTTATCCGTTAATTGAGCATTGATATTGGTTCTAAAATTCAATCTTTGGTATTTATCATTGTTATAAACTACAATACCATTTTCACCATAATATCCTAAAGACATTAAATATTGTACTTTATCACTACCGCCACTGGCTGATAATTGTAAATTTTGTGATGAACCCGATTCAAATAACTCATCAATATAATCGGTATCTCCAAAATCTGCTCTTCCTTTATCTGCCGTATAAGGGTTTGTTCCTGTAAAAGTATTATTCCATGCTTTTTCAGTAACATCCATGTACTGAGCGGCATTTAACATAGTAGGAAGATTAGTAGCGCTTTGAATTCCGTAAAAGTAATTAGCCTCAAGAGTCATTTTTCCTTTTTTACCGCTCTTGGTTGTGATTAAAACAACACCCGCTGATGCTCTTGCTCCATAAATTGAAGCAGCTGCGGCATCTTTTAAAACAGTCATTGTTTGAATGTCTGATTGATTTAAAAAAGAAATATCACGAGACGGTACTCCATCAATAATATATAATGGCGTATTGTTGCCTATAGTTCCAACCCCACGAATAGTGACTTCAATATTTCCTCCAGGAGCACCACTACTTGAAGCCACCTGAACACCTGCAACTTGACCTTGTAAAGATTGTGCTACATTTGAAGTTCTAACCTTGGCTAAACCCTCTACATCAACAACGGCCAAAGCCCCAGTTAATGTTGATTTCTTTCTTGATGAATATCCTACAAGGACAACCTCATCTAGTGCCTGCGAATCTTCTATCAATATAACATTAATAACAGTTCTTCCATCAACAGAAACCTCTTGGGTCGTATATCCAATAAAACTAAAAACCAAAATGGCATTTTGGTCTACATTATCGATGGCGTAGTTACCATCAAAATCGGTCACAGCTCCTTTGGATGTGTTTTTCACAATGATATTTACTCCCGGAATGGGACCATTACTATCTGAAACAGTACCTGTAACGGTCTGAGCAAATAACGTAGTGCCTACTAATAGGGCGCCTATAAAAAATATGTTATAAATAATGTTTTTTTTCATAATAAGAGTGTTTTTAATTGATTCATAATTTGAGTAGTTTTTTTCATAATTCTAAATAATTAAATGGATTAGTTAATGTTTAGTTCATTGTGTGATTATGATTTAAAAATCACTTTATAAAGGTAGATGTAGGGTGCGTTAAATACTGTACACTATTTCGCCAATAGTGTACACTAGATGTAATTGCCTTATTTTAAGCTAATTAAGCTATCGTATTCTGGAATTATTTTGGAGTTGATAGTTTTTAGGAGTGCTGTTATACATTTTTTTAAACTCCCTGTAAAAATAAGATCGGTTATTAAAACCAGATTGATAACACACCTCTGAGACGGTGCAATTACTTTTTCGTAATAATTCGGCAGCATACTTTAACCTAATTGTCCGTATTAAATCTCCAGGAGAAAAACCAAAGTTTTGTTTAATCTTTCTATATAATTGAGAATTACTAATACCTAACTTTTCTTCAATATATAGACTTTGCATGTTTTCATTGTCTATATTATCTCGTATTAATTTAATAACGTTTCGTAGCAATTCTTTATCATCATTATGCACTGGAAGATCTTTAATGTCCTCTATAAAGGTGTCTTGAGATAGATGTTTTAAAATAAGTTCCTTTTCTTCAATTAGTTTTTGTATCCTAATAAGAATATGATCTGGATGGAATGGCTTTGGAATGTATGAGTTTGCACCACTTTCTAATCCTTCAATACGGTGTAGAATTGAACTTTTTGCAGTGAGCATTATTACAGGTATATGGCAAGTTTTATCATCACTTTTAACTTTTTTACATAACTCTATACCATCCATAACAGGCATCATAACATCAGTAATGATAATATCTGGAAGCTCATTTTTCATTTTCTCTATGGCTTCAAATCCATTATTAGCGATTATAATTTTATATTTTTCCTTTAGTAATTCATTCAAAAACAATTGAATTTCTCGCTCGTCCTCAACAATTAATACCACTTTACGTTTTTCTAAAAACGCTTCTAATGTTGACATTTTATTAAAGGTATCTTCAGAGTTATCTGGAGTTTCTTCAAGAATATTTTTAAGATAGTCTGAAATTAAAATTTGACTGCCTTCTGTATCAAGTTCTTTTTCCTTAAATGAATGTTTACTACAAGGGAGATTGATTGTGAAAATTGCACCTTTATTTGATCCACTAGACACATTAATATCACCTCCTAATACTGTTATTAATTTTTTAATATATGCTAACCCAATACCTGTTCTAAACAAATCCGTATCTGATTTGTCAACATTATCAGTCAAGAAAAATCTATCAAATAAAGATTCTAGTTTTTCCTTAGAAATACCTTTTCCTGTGTTGGATACTTTGATATGAAGTGTTCTTGCTTTGTCACTTTGAATACTGAACTCTAATTTTATACTGCCATTTTGGGGTGTATATTTAAATGCATTTGACAACAAATTGAAAATAATTTTTTCAATTTTATCTTTATCATACCACCCGATGAGTTCAGTTGGTAATTCTAAATCGTATTCTATATTTTTATCTAGTGCCCATTCATCAAAAAGCTCAGCAATTTGTTCAATCAAATTCACTAAATCAAATTGTTTTACTGTCACTTCTAAATGATCGTACTCAGCTTTTCTGAATTCAAGTAGCTGCTGTGTTAAAAAAAATAGTCTTGAAGAATTTCGCTGTATCATATTTATAAATTTCTTGCTTTTTTCTCCAAGGTTTTCAGATTCAGCAAGTTTTTGAACAGGACCAACTATCAAGGTTAAAGGTGTTTGAAATTCATGTGCAATATTTGTAAAAAATGTCAACCTGTTTTGGTGTATTTCTTCTTCTCGTTTTTGAAAAATAATATTTTGTCTTAATTTATACTGCTTATTAAAATAGCTCCACACAAATAGAAGAAAGAGAAAAATAAAAATAGAATAAATAACGATATATAATAACATTGAACAAAATAATTAAAAAAATATATTATGTAATTAAATAATAATAAAAAATT
>JAHDDQ010000201.1:3604-4689 GCA_020629275.1 Tenacibaculum sp.
ATAACGATAGCCAAGTTTGATTGCCAAAAAACTGGTTTAATTTTTATATCAATGACTTGAACTGGACTGCTCCAAACACCATCGCTGTTAGACCATTTAATCCATAAAGAATAAAAGCCCTTAGGTACATTTGTAAAGGAAATAATTCTTCTATTATTTACTACATTCCAATTTTGATCAAAATTATTCAGTTTATAGGCATAATGACATTTTTCACTATTTATATAAGTCAAAGCTGCTAATTCTACATCAAAAAAGTTTTGATCATGTTCTAAAACTATGGATGGAAATGTTTTTGAATTTGGTGATATAACTAGTCCTTGATAATAGGGGAGATCCTGATTTTGACCACTAATTTTATCGATAAGGATATCTGGTAAAACTTGAGATTCTTCTATTTTGGAAGGTAAAAAATAGTTAAACCCCTTTATCCCGCCCATAAAAACGAAATCTGTAATGTTATTTTGATAAAAAGCACCATCTGCAAATTCATTATTCTGTAAACCTTCATTTTTAGTATAGTTACTAAATTTTGACTCATTGAATATAAAATTAGATAAGCCAAAATTGGTGCTTATCCAAAGATTTGATTCTTTATCGGAAGTAATTCCATGAATTGTATTATTCGGAAGTCCCTCTTTAACTGTGAATTTTTTAAACTTTGGCTCGTCTTCATAATGAAATTCTTCCAATAAATTCAAGCCCAAACTCGTGCCTATCCAAAGGTTTTTGTTTACATCCTTATGAAGACATAAAATATCGTTATTTGATAAGCTTTGCGAATCGCTCTTTCTGTTTTTATATGTTTTAAATCTACTCGTTTCCTTATTAAAAAGATTTAACCCCCCTAATCTTGTTCCTAACCAAAGTTCATTTTTGCTTTTTGAAACTATTGAAAAAATAATATTGCTACTTAAATATCCATCTGTTCCATCTGCAGCCAAATATTTTTTAAAATCGGTAACTCTTAAATTATCACCTGTACGTGAAATTTTAAAACGAATCATACCATATCCATTCGTTCCAAGCCAAATAAACCCATTTTCATCTTGATAAATTGTGTAAGTGGACTTAAAATAGTCACA
>JAHDDQ010000028.1 GCA_020629275.1 Tenacibaculum sp.
CTTTCTTATAACTAAACACGCAATCTTTATTGATTGCGTGTTTTTTGTTTTATAGAAAATTGATATCCTTAATCTATTAGAAGATTAAAAAACAAAGATTATAAGGTGGGTTATGTAATAGTGAATAAAAAATATTAGTAGAAGATGTTTTTTTATCTAAAAACGTTTGTTTAAGCCTCTATGAAAAAGATACAATATAACTTTACAGCTCCTACATATCAAATCAACTAAAACAAAATAACTCGAACAATTAACATTGTTCGAGCTTCGTTTATATGTCTTATGGGGAATTAATTTTTTATATTTCTTTTTATTTGATACCCATTTTGACCTTTAGAAGATAAACTTTCTATTTGTATGAGAATATTGTCAATTGGCTCCGAATGATCTAACATTATTATTTTTGAATCATTATTAGTAAATAAGTTAGAGCTTAATAAATTTGTAGGTTGATTAGTTGAATCAAAACCTTTTACAATGAAATTAGATAATGGTTTCGGAAGTCTCAATTTAGCATTTTTACCTCTTTTAGAATACATTATAATAACTCCGCCAACACCTCTGGTTCCAAACAAAGAAGTTTCATTCCCTTGGAGAACTTCAATTCGTTCTATAGCAGATAAATCCATTGTGGCTATCTGACTAGCAAATATATTTGATGTTATAGTTTCGCCTCCATTAAGCTGAACACCATCTAAAATAATTAATGGAGGAACTTTACTGTTATTTAGTAATATTCTAGGCTTTAATGCATCTCCTCTAATTCTCACTCCAGGAACCCTATCTATAACATCCATTATCGAACCAGCACTTCTAAGTTCTTTTTCATCAAGTGTATGACTTTCAGAAACAGATATATTATAAAGTGATTTTCTTCTTTTCTTTTTTCTTCTTTTACCATTAATAATGACCTCATCTAGTTTAATATTATCTTTATTTAAAGTTATTAGACCAGTATTTTTTATAATGGCAATTTTATCTTCAAACTTAGGTTCATTAATGGAATTATCATTATTTAAAATATTATAGACACTATTTTTTTCATTTTCAGATATTAATTCTACTCTTATTTGATTGGTCTTAACGTTGTTTGATATGGCCTCGAATACTAATTCTGTTTCCCCTTCATGATTGAAGTCTGAGATTACAAATTGCCCCTTTACATTAGTAACACATTTATAAATATTTATTTTACCAATAGACTTTGCAATAGCTCTAATAGATGTATTTTTAAGAAGCTGGTTCAGTTTATTTTTAGCTTTACCTTTTATAACCAAATTTTGCTCCTTTTTATACTTTTTAAGTTCTGTTGTTACTGAGTTTAGTTTATCCCAGTCATACTTTCTAAAGTCATGAGACAGCATTAATAAATCAAGTTTACTTTTAGTAATTCGTTTATTGTCCATCAATAAAATATTAGGCAATTCAATATTGCCTTTAATCTCAGACTCTAAGTTAAGGTATGTAGTTATATTTTTTGATAAATCTTTTTTTAGCTTATTAGTTTCAGATAACACGGTTATAAATATATTAGATGCAACATTTTTCGCATTTGTATCTGAAGTCCTTGTATTAAAATTAACTTTGGTAGAGTCAGTGTCTGTTTTTTGAAACGTTATTTTAGAATCAATATTAAGGTGCTCCAAATTATTGATGAAAATGGCTCTTTCGGCCATCAATTCTTTTTTAGAATTCAAAATACTAAACACTAGTACACCAGTTGGTAATTTTGTTTTAGGGATTTCTACATGTATATATGGTGTTTTGCTAAATTTGAATTTACCTTGATAAAAACGATCTCGATACATATGACCTAATAGGTAAAATTCATTATTTTTAAACTTTTTTGTGGTTTCAATCCTAATATTTATGGTATTTTCATTAATATTATTCACTGTAAATAAATAACCATCTTTTTTACTTTTAGGAAGCACATATTTTTTACCGTCTTCTAAAATAGCAAAGTATGTTTCGTTTAATTTAGGTTTAAGATTAAAAGAACCACATCCTTGAAATTTAGATTCAAAAGAATGAATAAGATTATTCTTAGAGTCTATAATTTTACCTTTTATATCTTTGTAGTCGCCAAATAAATTAGTTGCCTTAAAAGCTATCCTATTAACTTTATCATTAATTAGATTTCCGCCTTCAGGGAAAAAAACTAAATGAGTTCCTGTGTCTTTTTCTTCTTTAGAATGATTATTATCGTCTTGAATTTCGATTGTTTTGCTAAAGAAAAAATTTGAATCGAAGTTTCGCATCCAATTAGTGTAAGCAATTAACTTATAACTCCCTTTTTTTAAATCATGATCAAATGTGATACCACCTTTTATTGTACCATTTATTGTTTGTTTTATTTTTTTAGCAACAACTTTCTTATCATTCAAAGAAATTAAATCAACATAAACTACGTTTTGATTAAATATCGGTTGATGACTAGATCCATCAAGATGGTATCCAAAGTATGAAATCACTTCACCAGGAGCATAAATATCTTTATTGGTTTGAATATAAATTTTCTCAATTTGATTTCTTTTATTATACGATTTCATTAACGAATCTAATTCATTAATGTAAGTCGTATTACCGATTAATTTTTGTTGTGAAGTTATCTGCTTTCGATTATTAATGAAAAGCGCATCAAAAGCATACTTTTTTTCAAAATCGTCACTAAGATTCCTTTCAGTAGTAGTTCTTTTAACGATTGGGTTATTTCTCCAAAAATTAACATTATACTTAAAATCATTTAACTTTTTCCAATTCCCTTTACTATTGTTTTTTTCATTATTCACCTTATCTTCATAAGTAAAGAATTTTATAAGTGATGAAGTTGAAACTTTTTGATTTGATTTGTTTTCTTTTAAATAAGTAAAACTTTGATCCACTTTTAAATAATCTAATACAATCTCTTCCTTACCGTTGTTTACAAAGTTTAGGTCATATGATAACGAATAGTTTTTGTAAGAGGCTTTCTTCTTTGAAAATTTTATTACTTCAAAATTATCATTGTTAATACTGCCTTTTACTTTATAAACATCAAAACTTTTAAGATCAACATACAAATAACCTTCAAAAATTGGAGTTGATATTTCTTTTTTAGATTGAAACTTAAGAATTGCAATTTCTTGATGCTTTGATTTCTTTATTTGATCTATGGAAATAGTATAATATTCCTCTGGATTTGGACGCAGAGGAAAAATAACATCATTAGTTTTAGGTTGAATTGTCTTGATTATTTTTGAAAAATACGAGAAGTTTTTATTGTTTATAAAGCCATCTTTTAAAGCATATCTACCTTTATGTAAATCCCAATCAATAATTCCATTTCGGTTAAAGGTTGCATCAAAGAATATTTCAGAAAACTCATATAATCCAGCTTCATTTTTGGTTTTTTGTCTGTAAATAGCTTTTCCATACTTTTTTTCAGAGCGTTTATTATTAATTTTTGAATATGCTTTTTTGGTAAGCGCTACAGCTTCATTTTCTATAGCTAAACTTTGATCTTTTTGATCGAGTTTTATCACTAAGTTTTGTGTAGAAGTAACTGAAGTATTTTTTAGCTCGTAATTTATATTAGAAAATACTAACCTAGAAGGGAGACTATTAATCTTGAAAATAAATTCTCCATCTTCATTTGACAAAGAGCTAGTTTCACCATCAGTAATGTTACAATATTTTATAATAGCACCACTTTTACTATCTAAAACTTTACCTTTTATAATGATAGTTGAGTTTTTCTGTTGTGAAAAAACAGAAAAGAAAGTAATTAATAAGCTTAAAGTTAGTATAGTTTTGTTTTTCATCTTTTCATAAATTTAATTAAGAACGTTTTACGATTTCCAGAGTGTAATTCTGCATATTAATTTCATTAATGAATTTAAATCCATTGATTTTCTTTAAAAGAGAATACTACAACATGAAAGAGATAGCTGTAAATCGCTTTAATTTACTGATATATGATAAGATAAACTAATTTTTCTTTGTGATTGTAAAACTGTTAACACTTATTAATTTGGGGCAGAATATTATGAATAAATAAGACAACAACTATTTTATCTCTAAAAAAAATAGATTTTAAAGAGCTTTCTCTATAGTGTTTTTAATAGATAAAATATCAATTTTACACATTTCATGCAATTCTAGAATAGCACCATGATTTATAAATTCATCAGGAACGCCTAAAACAGTAATTCTATTTTGATAATTATTGTTGGAAGCAAACTCTAAAATAGCAGAACCAAAGCCGCCTTTTACAGTTCCATCTTCAATGGTAATAATTTTTTTAAATGTTGTAAAAATCCTATGTAAAAGCTTTTCATCTAAAGGTTTTATAAAGCGCATGTCATAATGAGCAACAGCATCTTTTTCTGAAATTAACTTTATAGCATCAGAAACGTTTTTAGCAATTGAACCAACAGACAGTATAGCAATATTATTCCCTTCTTTTAAGCAAATCCCTTTCGCTATTTTGATTTCTTCAAATTCTGTTTCCCAATCGATTGTAACGCCCCTACCTCTTGGATAACGAATAGCTATAGAAGTTTCTAAACCTAATTGTGCAGTGTATAGAATATTTCTAAGTTCAACTTCATTTCTTGGAGCAAAAATTATAAGATTAGGAATACACCGTAAATAAGCCAGATCAAAAACACCATGATGTGTTGCACCGTCTTCACCTACCAAACCAGCTCTGTCTAAACAGAAAATAACAGGTAAATTTTGCAGGGCAACATCGTGTATAATTTGATCATACGCTCTTTGCAGAAATGTGGAATAAATATTACAGTATACGTGTAATCCTTGTGTAGCCATTCCTGCCGCTAGTGTAACCGCATGTTGTTCAGCTATACCGACGTCAAATGTTCGTTCAGGAAATTCTTCTAACATAAATTTCAAAGAACTTCCAGTGAGCATAGCTGGTGTTATACCAACTATTTTTTTGTTTTTTCTAGCAAGCTCTAAAACTGTTTTACCAAAAACATCCTGATATTTTGGCGGCTCAATTATTCCTTTTTTAGGTAGTAAGTCTCCTGAGATTTTATCAAATTTACCAGGTGCATGGTATTTAACTTGATTTTCTTCTGCTTGTTTTAAGCCTTTTCCTTTGGTAGTAACCACATGTAAAAACTTAGGACCTTCTATTTCTTTTAAACGATTAAATTCCGAAATTAGATCTTTAAGGTTATGACCGTCAATAGGACCAGAATAGTCGAAATTTAAAGCTTCAATAATATTATCTTGTTCTACATCACTTCTATTCGCCTTTACTCTAGTTAAATATTCTTTTAAAGCACCAACAGAAGGGTCAATACCAATGGCATTATCATTTAAAATAACTAATAAATTAGCATTAGTAACACCTGCGTGGTTTAAGGCTTCAAAAGCCATACCACTAGCAATGGAAGCATCTCCAATTACGGCGATATGGTATTTTTTAACATTTTGAATCTTAGAAGCAATAGCCATTCCTAAAGCAGCCGATATTGAGGTAGAAGAATGACCAACACCAAAAGTATCATATACACTTTCCGAACGTTTAGGAAATCCAGAAATACCATCAAGTTGTCTATTGGTATGAAAAACATCTTTTCTACCTGTTAAAATTTTATGACCATAAGCTTGATGCCCAACATCCCAAACTAATAAATCATCTGGTGTATCAAATACATAATGCAAAGCAATTGTTAATTCAATTACACCTAAGCTAGCACCTAAATGTCCCTCTTTTGTTGCAACAATATCAATAATAAATTGTCTCAACTCTTTAGCTAATTGAGGTAGTTCATCTATCGATAATTTTCTAGTATCAGCAGGAAAATTAATATGTTTCAACAAATTTTTCAACATGATACAAATGTACAAAAAGGGAAAGATTTTTGATCTAAACTTTTACAGGAAAGCGAATGAATTATTTTTTCAAAAAAGGGATCATTACCTTTGCTTTATGAGTAAACTATATATAGTACCAACACCCATTGGAAATCTTGAAGATATTACATTTAGAGCAATTAGAGTTTTAAAAGAAGTAGACTTTATTCTAGCTGAAGATACAAGAACCAGTGGAAAACTGTTAAAGCATTTTGAGATTGTTACTCCTATGCAATCTCATCATATGCACAATGAACATAAAACTGTTGAAACTATTGTTAAACGAATACAAACTGGCGAAGTATTCGCTTTAATTTCCGATGCAGGAACACCAGCAATATCAGATCCAGGATTCTTATTAACACGAGCCTGTATCCAGAATAATATTGATGTTGAATGTTTACCTGGAGCAACAGCATTCGTTCCTGCCTTAGTTAATTCAGGGTTACCGAATGACAAATTTATATTTGAAGGTTTTTTACCAGTGAAAAAAGGCAGGCAAACGCGTCTGAAAATTTTAGCTGAAGAAACTAGAACAATGATTTTCTATGAAAGCCCTCATAAACTTATTAAAACATTAACTAACTTTATGGAGTACTTTGGATCGAGCAGACAATTATCCGTATCTAGAGAGTTAACAAAACTATTTGAAGAAACAAAGCGAGGAAATGTAGAAGATGTGCTAACATATTATACAAATAAACCTGCTAAAGGAGAGATTGTTATTGTTGTAGAAGGAAAAAACAAAGAATAACGTTTAATTCGCCAATATTCCTGTTTGTAGGAAAAGAAGTACTTTTCCTATATTAAATTTGACTCAGAAGTATTTAAACGTATCGATAAACAGTCGTTAACATTTTCTTTGTTATTTTTGCATTTCAAAATTTAGTAATGAGTCAGTTTTATACCCTTAAGATAAAAGAAGTTATTAAAGAGACGGCAAATGCAGTATCTTTAATTTTTAATATTCCAGCCAATTTAAAGTCCGAATTTACTTTTGAAGCAGGACAATATATTACATTGAAGACAGCAATAAATGGTGAAGAAGTGCGAAGAGCTTATTCATTATGTTCTTCACCGAAAAGTAATGAAATAAAAGTAGCAATAAAATCAGTAGAGAACGGTAAATTTTCTGTGTATGCTACAACAAAATTAAATGCAGGAGATTCATTAGATGTTTCTGCACCCGAAGGTAAGTTTATCTTAAATCCTGCAAAAGACAATGACTATGTAGGTTTTGCAGCAGGAAGTGGTATTACGCCAGTTTTGTCTATGGTAAAGGCTGTGTTAGAAAGTGAAACTAATGCTACATTTACCTTAGTGTATGGAAATAGAACTATAGCTGAAACTATTTTTTATAATGAATTAAATGAGCTGCATAAAGAATATTTAGGCAGGTTTAATCTTAACTATATCTTTAGTAGAGAGAATAACGAGAACAGTTCTTTTGGTAGAATTGATGGAGCGCATGTAAACTATTTTATTAAAAATATTTACAAGGATATTAAGTTCGATCAAGCTTTTCTTTGTGGACCTGAAGAAATGATCAATACAGTATCAAGTAAACTTCAGGAAAATGGTTTCTCAGAAGAGGCTATAAGTTACGAGCTATTTACAACTTCGATAGATGAAGAAGCTGTAGCCAAAGTCAAAGATGGTGAATCTGAAGTGAAAGTTGTTTTGGATGATGAAGAAACAACATTCAATATGCAGCAAACAGATACTTTATTAGCTGCTAGTTTACGACACAAAATAGATGCTCCATATTCATGTCAAGGTGGTGTTTGTAGTAGTTGTATCGCTAAAGTCACAGAAGGTAAAGCAGTGATGGTTAAAAATCAAATTTTAACCGACGCTGAACTGGAAGAAGGATTTGTGTTAACCTGTCAGGCACACCCAACAACACCAACACTAACTCTAGATTTTGATGATGTTTAAAATACAACGTGTATGGGATTATTAGATTATAAAGACGCATTTTTTGTAGGAGTTTTTATGTCTTTCATGATTGGACCTGTGTTTTTCATGTTGTTAAAAACAAGTGTATTAAAAGGAATTAGAGCAGCAATTGCTTTTGACATAGGTGTTGTTTTAGGAGATGTTACATTTATTTCTATAGCTTACTTTGGTAGTAGAAGTTTATTAGAAAAAATAAAAGATGATCCAAGATTATTTCTAATTGGAGGTTTAGTACTTATAGTGTACGGATTAATAACGTATTTAGATAAGAATAACAAAAAGGAGATAGACGAGTCTACATTAGAAGTACCGAAAGGAAATAACTACCTAAAACTTTTTTTTAATGGGTTTTTTCTTAATTTCATAAATATAGGTGTATTAGCTGGTTGGTTGGGGATTATGGTTGTTGTAGGTCCTACTTTAGGAATGAATCCAACATCAATATTTTGGTATTTTACTACAGTAATTATAGGTTATGTATTTACTGATATATGTAAGATTACTTTAGCAAAGCAATTAAGAAGTAAGTTAACACCTTTAGTAATTTACCGAATAAAAAGAGGAATGGGAGTTTTACTTATTGTTTTCGGAGCTGTTTTAATGTTGAAAGCATTTATCCCAAAGGAAAAAATGGATCAAATAATGGATAAAGTTGAACTTCCAAGGAAGTCAAGATAATCTGTTAAGAAAAAAATTAATTTTCATTTTCAAATTCCGAACAATCCAATCGTATTTCGCTACTGTATAGTTGTTTGTTTAGTAAATTACAATAATGGGTTGAGTCATTTTTTGAGTAAAATTTACAGGTAAAACAAGTTCGTTGTTCACGTAGTATATCGTTCTTATTTAGTTTGTAAATTATAGTACTTAACGTTTTATAAAAACTTTCTTGCTCATATTCAGGCATATCTTTAACTATAGTATGTAAAGAGTCTGAAAAATCATCTATGTTCAAAACGACAATTTTACCAAGTTCAGATAATCTGATTAAATAACTTCTGCTGTCTGGTGTACAACGATCTTTAAAAACTAACTTTTTTTTATTCAACACCTTTACAGCATCGCTAATAGTAGGCTTTGTTACATTAAATTCTTTAGCCAAATGGCTTACATTACATAACGCTGCTTTGTGATATGAGATAAAAATTAGTAATTGAATTTGTATAGGACTTAAGCCAATTAGTTTAGCTTTTTCCCATAACAATACTTTAAAAGCTTCGGATATACGTTGCAATCCAACAACAATTTTACTCGAAATATCGAGGTTTTGCTCTACAGGATTAAAAACGTTTCTACTCATAATATTAATACTCATTCAAATGTATAACAAAGTTAGCTATCCTATTTAACTAATTGTGTATTTCTAATTTAATATTGAAAATAAGGCAGGTATAATTCTTGACTTTATAGATAAATTATTTAAGAGGCTTAAGTTAACAAAAAGATAAATTTACTTTAATTAGAAATCCTAACTATATTTGGCGTCAAAACTATTATTTTATTTGAGTTACTAATTTTCCATCTCTAGATTCACGCAAAATTAGCGATTAATCCGATATAATTAAGATTACTATTTTGGATTTGAAATATTGAAAATTAAATGTTTTACTGTTATTAATTTGAAAGTTCGATGTACTTTTATTTGAATGAAATATTTTATGCTAAAAAGTATTTATAAAGTTTTATACTACGTTTTTCGTATAGTAAGGAATACTAACAAAAATGATTTATTATAAAAATAATTTTCAATTCTCTTGAAAATCAGTATAAGCGATTACTCTATCTATGTAGAGTATCACGTGTTAAATTACTAACGTAATACGTGCGTAAGAAGATGAAAAATGAGCTGTTTTATTTTATAAAACTACAGGTAAACTGTAAAATGTAATATGGTTATCATCATTTATAAATAGTAAAGAAAATGAAAGGATATATGGCTTAAAAGCCAATAATCAATTTAGCAATCCAAAAGTATATCAAAATACCAAAAATATCATTACTCGTGGTTATAAATGGACCAGTAGCAATAGCTGGGTCAATTCCTCTTTTATCAAGAAAAAGAGGGATAAAAGTACCAATTATACCAGCAACAATAATAACTACAATCAAAGAAACGGATATAGCCAAAGCTCTTTGAAAATCTCCACTATATATCCATATGAAGCCAAATAAGAAGATAGCAAGCAGAAACCCGTTAAGGGCAGCTAATAACATCTCTTTAACCAATCTATTATTAATACTTCCTTTAACGTCGTCATTTGCCAAACCTTGAACGATAATAGCAGAAGACTGCACACCAACATTACCAGCCATGGCAGCAATTAAAGGAGTAAAGAAGAATAGCACAGCATTTTCGCTAAACATCTCTTGGAATCCTTCCATAATTAAAAAAGCACCGATTCCGCCAATTAATCCTAAAAACAACCAAGGTAAACGAGCACGTGTAAGCTCTAAAATAGTATCATCAGCTTCAACATCTTGTGTAATACCAGCGGCAAGCTGATAATCTTTATCAGCTTCTTCTTTGATAACATCCACAATATCATCTATAGTTATTCTACCAACTAAGGTTTGTAATTCATCGACAACAGGAATAGCTTCCAAATCGTATTTACGCATTTTATTGGCTACATCTTCAGCAGTATCATGAACAGTTACAAAATCAACTCTTGGAATATAAACATCTGCAATTTTTGATTTTGTAGAAGCCATCAATAAGTCTTTTAATGAAAGACGACCTTTTAATTTCCCAGCATTATCTACTACATAAATTGAATGTACACGCGTAACTTCTTCTGCCTGTTCACGCATTTTTGTAACACAACCTAATACCGACCAATTTTCGTTTACTTTCACTAACTCTTTAGCCATTAAACCACCAGCAGAATTTTCGTCGTAACGTAGTAATTCGACAATTTCTTTGGCATGTTCTTCATCTTCAATTTGCTGCATTACTTGTTGCTTCCTTTCTTCAGGAAGCTCAGCAATTACGTCTGCGGCATCATCAGTATCTAATTCATCAATTTCCTCAGCAATTTCTTTTGCTGATAATTGCTCTAAAATTTTTTCACGAACATCATCATCAACATCCATTAGTACTTCAGCTGTCGTTTCACTATCCAATAAACGGATAATATATACAGCTTCATCAAAGCTTAATTCATCTAAAACTTCAGCAATATCAGCATGGTGTACGTCGATAAAAAGTTTAGAAAGAAGGGTGTCTTTTTGATTAAGAATTAATTCTGAAACGTTTTCAAGAAGAGCTTTGTTGATTTCTAATGCCATTGGCTGCAATTTTCTCCGTCAATATTATAAATTCCTGTACCGACAGTTGTTCGGGACGCATGGCAAATATAGGGTCTTCTTTTAAGGTATCCGAAAGATTAAAGGATTTTAAACTGCTTCGTAACATTTTTCTTCGTTGGTTGAAGGAAGTTTTTACAACGCGAAAGAATAACTTTTCATCTACAGGTAACGTGTAATCTTTTTTCCTAATAAAGCGAATTACTCCAGAATTTACTTTTGGAGGTGGATTGAATACAGAAGGAGAGACTGTAAACAGATATTCTACATCAAAAAAGGCTTGCGTTAATACAGATAAAATACCATAAACTTTAGATCCCTTTTTTTCAGCAATACGTTGTGCAACTTCTTTTTGAAACATACCTGAAAATTCAGGTACCAAATGCCGGTTCTCAATTGCTTTGAATACTATTTGTGAGGATATGTTATAAGGAAAGTTACCAATGATTGCGACCTGACGGTCTTCAAAAGTTTTTCCTAAGTTTTGTTTTAAAAAGTCACCTTCAATGATATTAAATTTCTCTTTAGAAGTATCTAACTTAAAGTGCTCAACAGGGAAAACATCGCGTAAATATGTTACCGACTCACTATCAAGTTCCATAACAGTTACTTTTGGCTTTTTACGTAACAAGTATTTCGTTAGAACGCCCATACCAGGACCAATTTCTAATACATGATCATAATTCTGCTCTGTTAATGAATCGGCTATTTTTTTAGCAATATTTTCATCAGTTAAAAAATGCTGTCCAAGATGTTTTTTCGCTTTTACACTCATATTGCAAAGATAAGTAGAGTAATTTTAGTGAAAGCTATTGCTTAAATAATTTGATAGTATAATCTAATAGTTTTAGATCTCCAGTTTTTCCATGCCCAGGAATTACAAATGAAATATCAGGATATTTATTTTTGATATTTAATACGGTGTTTGACCATTCAGTAGTATCTGCGTCATTCAAGTTTCCTTTTTTTGCTCCCAATGATTTTAACAAACAACCACCAAAAAGTACTTTTTCTTTTGGAAAATAAGCGACAATATTATCTGAAGTATGTCCTTTGCCGAAATATTCAGCAGTAACTGAAGTGTTACCAAAGACAAGTTTTTTTGAGTTAGAAAAAGTAACTTCTGGAAGTTCGGTTTTCGAATTCTTTAATAAGTTTAAGGTTTTTTGTATGGCAAAAGAAGGAATGTTGTTTTTATGAAATTCAGATAAACCACCTAAGCAGTCAACATGAAAATGTGTGGGGATAACTGCAATTATTTTACATTTCAATGTGTTTTGAACCCAAGAAATGAGTTCAGTTGAGGCTTCATTAGTCACAGGTGTATCAAAAATTACAGCCTCATTATTATCGTATAAAACCATACCATTACAAGGATATTTACCATATTTTTTAATTTGTAAATATGAGGTATGAGAAAAAGTGTGTTGGGTAATTTTACGTATTTTTAGATTGGCAGAAGTATAACTTTGACTTCCCTTTTTGCAACTACACACCAGTAAAACTGATAAAAATAAAGTAAAATGATACTTCATATCAATTACTCGAAACTGTAGAGTAAAACTCCTCAATAACTTTTAACTCTGTTCTAAAAGCGACCATTTTATCTGCAAATTTTTTCATAGCATCAGAACGTAATTTTTCAGCGTCGTGCTTGTAATAATTGTCTAAGTCTTCTCTGGTATTTGCAGTGTATTGAACAGAGTACGTTACACCACCCATTTCTTCTTCTACTAAAACCTGAGTCATTTTTGCACTTGTAAACCTTCCTGTAGCTAAAACTTCAGGAATATGTGTTTGCATCCAAGTAAGCCATTCTTTATGAACACTTTCATCTATGTTTACAGTTACGTTGTATATATACATAATTTTAATTTGCTTTTTTTACGATATTAAAACTTAGATAGTATCACCTCTAAGTTTTCTAAATTTCTTTCTAGCATCAACCAAATAAATACTTGATGGATAATCAAAGATAATTTTTTGATAGTATTCTGAAGCTTTTTCTGGATTGTTTAACATGTTTTTATACAATTCACCAAGCTTATAATAGGCATCATCAACAAGAATACCTTGTGGATCCATTTCAGTAATTTTTAAGTAATTTGAAATTGCTTCTTCATATTTTTTTAGACGTAAAAATAAATCAGCTTGCTTAAATAAAGCTTCATCTTCAATAGACTGTCCTTTGTATTCTTTTAAAACATCGGTTAATAAAGTTATAGCTTCTTTATTTTTATTTTGATAAGCTAACAAATCTGCTTGTGCATATTTGTGTAAACCTGAAGGAAGACTATCTTTAGGTTCGTTATCAGAAATAGTCAAGAATAAATCTGCTGCATCGTTGGCAATAAGTTGAGAGGAAGATCCTTTCAAAACCTTTAATTGGGCTTTGGACCATTTGAAGTCATTCTTAAAATAAGAAGTTTGCGCTACTTTAAAACGAGCTTCTTGTCCTAATTGATGATTTTTGAATCGTGTTTGAATTCTTGAAAAGTAGATTAACGCTTTATTGAATTTATTCTGATATACTAACGCATCAGCTAATTTTAGTTGAACCCTTGCCTTTTGGTAGCTATTCTTAGCAAATGTAAGCGCCTTTTCTAAAGTAACTTTTGCTTCTTCAGGCTTGTTTTTTGAGAATATTAAATAATCTGCATGGGCTACTTGAATGGGAAAAGTAGCTTTGTTAACTCCATATGTAGCAAAAATATCCTGAAATCTTTGATCTACTTCTGGATCTTTAGTAGCCACAGCTATTTTCAAATTCATTAAAATAGCATTAAACTTATCTCTTTCATAACTAGTGTCTTTTATGATGATATCGAAACATTTTTTAGCCGTTTCGAAGTCATCATTTTCAAAAGCAATCTTACCAAGCTGATGTATGCTTGCTAATTTATCTGGGTTTCTAGCATACAGCGCTTTGAATTGAATAAGTGCTTTACCATAATCTTTTTGTTTAGTAAATAGCCAACTTAAAAGGTCATTCCAAACGTTTTTCGGATTGCTAACCGATTTTTTTAGTAATACCTTTTTAAATAGAATATTATTTTTGTCTTCACCATCATCTGTTATATATCTTGAAGTGTAGCGTTTAACAACGTTCAAATAACTATCGTTTTTATCTAAATAATCAACATATTCTTGAAACATGAATTCAAAATCTCCTTTTTCACCATATATCTGTGCAATTTGAAATCCGTAGTGTGCATTTTTATTAACCTTGGATGCTTTTTTATACGCTTCAATAGCTAAGTCTAACTTATTATATCCTTTGAAGAGGTTTGCAACTGTTCCTCCGTAGCCAGATTTTTTAGTAATACCCTTTATTGCCTTTTTATAAAACTGTTCTGCTTTATCAGGGAGTTGTTGTTTCTCATAGTTATAGCCTAAAATAACATTAAGATAAATTAAGCTACTTCTATTTTTTAGCTTACCAGTGATTAATTGATCAACTTTTTTAAAATTATTAGTTTCTTGATAACAAGAAGTAAGTCTAGTTAAATAAGAAGTGTTGTATGGGCTTTTGGTAACCAAGTCTTTATAAAGCTGCGCAGCCTTTTCAAATTCATTGTTTCGAAAATAATTTTCTGCCAGTGCATAATTACTCGATTGAGAAAAAGAAAAAGTGCTGTTAACCAGTAAAATAAATAAGAATAAACGAAATTTCATCAATCAAAAATAAGGAACTAAAATGTTAAAATTTAATTAAAATGCAGAGTTTTTTAAAGTTTACTGTAATATTTTGGCACGAACTTTGTCTTATATAAAAACAACTAACAAATTTTACAGTATGAAAAACTTAACTAAACAATACGAACTGGCAAATAGAAATGCAAAGGAATTTATGAAAAGTGGACAAATAACTCAATATTTTGAGGCACTTTTAGAAGTAAATAAATATAAGAGATTGATGGTTGCTGTAACAGCAAATTAATATAAAGAAAACAGTAATTAGTTGCGCGCACTAACTACTGCCTTCTTACTATATGATCTAATCTATTTTATCAAAACCACAGTACGGTACTAATACATCAGGGATTTTAATTCCATCTGTAGTTTGGTAGTTTTCTAAAATACCAGCTAAAACTCTAGGCAATGCCAAAGAGCTACCGTTTAATGTGTGTACCAATTGGCTTTTCCCTTCTTTATTTTTAAAACGTAATTTCAAGCGATTTGCTTGAAAAGTTTCAAAATTTGAAGCTGAGCTTATTTCTAACCATCTATCTTGAGCTGTAGAAAATAATTCAAAATCAAAAGTTAAAGCAGCTGTAAAACCAGTATCTCCGCCGCACAATCTTAAAATTCTGTAAGGTAATTTTAATTCACGTAAAATATCTTTAATATGATCTACCATACCATTTAATGCGTTGTACGAATTGTCTGGGTGCTCAACGCGAACAATCTCTACTTTATCAAATTGATGTAAACGATTTAAACCACGTACATGAGCTCCATAACTACCAGCTTCTCTTCTAAAACATGGAGTATAACCAGTAACAGTTATAGGTAATTCATTTTCTTTTACTAGATCTCCACGAAATAGATTCGTCATAGGGACTTCCGCAGTTGGAATAAGGTATAAATCGTCACCAGTTACATGGTACATCTGTCCTTCTTTATCAGGTAATTGACCAGTTCCAAAACCAGAAGCTTCATTCACTAAATGAGGAACCTGAACTTCTTTGTATCCAGCTTTAGTATTTTTATCTAAAAAATAATTGATTAAAGCACGTTGTAAACGAGCTCCTTTGCCTTTATAAACAGGAAAACCTGCACCTGTAATTTTAGCACCTAAATCAAAATCTATAATGTCGTATTTTTTTGCTAATTCCCAATGAGGAAGCGCATTTTCTCCTAAATCAGGAATCGTTCCTTCCTTGAAAACTTCTTCATTGTCTTCCTCATTTTTACCAGCAACAACTGAGACGTGTGGTACGTTAGGAATCTGAAATAATAAGTTTTGAAGATCATTAGCAACAGTGTTTAAAGTGTCTCCTAAAACTTTAGATTGTTCTTTTAACTGACCAGTTTTTTCTTTAAGCAGATTAGCTTTCTGTACTTCTCCTGATTTAAAAAGACCTCCTATTTCTTTGGATAGTTTATTCGATTCAGCTAATATATTGTCAAGTGAAACCTGAGTTGATCTTCTTGCTTCATCGGCTTTTAATACTTCATCAATAAGGGCTTCGGCATTTGCAAAATTACGTTTTGCTAAACCATCTAAAACAGTTTCTCTGTTTTCTCGAATAAACTGAACTTGTAACATCGTTTACGTTTTTATGTAACGACAAATATAATTGAAGCATCACATTTTAGCAACGTCAGTTACACTTTATTTTGAAGGTAGTTTCTGGATGTAATTTCGTCTTGCCTAAGTTGATTGGTTAGCATTTCAATAGAATTAAATTTCTGTTCTTCTCTAAGAAAATATAACAACTCAACTGATATATACTCATTATATAGGTCTTCCTTAAAATCAAAAAAATGAACTTCAATGGTCTGAGAACTTCCATTTACAGTGGGTCTACTACCAATATTCATCATGCCGAAAATAAGTTTATTATCAATAAAAGCTTGAACAACATAGACGCCAGTTTTTGGAATAAGTTTATAGGTTTCTTCTACATTAATATTAGCCGTAGGAAAACCAATTTTACTTCCCAATTTTTTTCCGTTCACAACAATACCTCTTAAAACGAAGCTATAACCTAGGTAATTATTAGCAGTTTTTAATTCACCATTTAAAAGAGCTTTTCGAATTTTGGTAGAACTTACAGCAATTTCATCAATATCTTGCGCAGGTATTTCTTCTACATTGAAATCATATAAATGTGAATATTCGGTTAATTGTTCAATATTTCCTTCTCTGTTTTTTCCAAAATGATGGTCATATCCAATAATTAATTTAGAAATATTCAGCTGATTTACTAATATGTCTCTAACAAAGTCTAATGCTGTTAGTCTTGAAAAATCTCTACTGAAAGGATGAATTATTAAATAATCTAAGCCCGTTTTAGCCAGTAAATCTATGCGCTCCTGTATGGTGTTAATTAATTTGACTGTAGCGTCTTGTTGTAATACCATCCTAGGATGAGGAAAAAATGTAAGCAAAAGCGATTTTTTGTGATTAGCTTTTGCTTCCAGTACTAGCTTTTCAATAATTTTTTGATGACCAATATGTACTCCATCAAAAGTACCTATAGTAACATATGTTTCTTGTGTAGGTTTGAAGTCGAAGATTGAATGAATAGTTTCCAATTCTGATATAAAATTTTCACAAAGTTACAAGTAAAAAAAACAATAATAATCTTGAGTGTGTCAAAATATCATTATTGCAAAAAAATGTTGCTTTTTTACGTGAAAACTAATAAAAACCATCAAAATATTCTAAAAATGAAAAAAAATTGTATTTTGCGTTATAGTTAACAAATTATTTAAATTATGATTAGAAAGTTATTATTAGTGACGTTTACACTACTGGGTAGCGCATTAATGTTTGCCCAAACTACCATAACAGGTACTGTAAACGATGCATCTCTAGGTGGTCCACTCCCAGGCGCCGATATTAAAGTTTCAAGAAGAGCAGTTGGAACTACTACCGACTTTGATGGTAAATTTACCTTTACAGTTGCAGACAAACCACCATTCGTAATTGAAATATCTTCTTTAGGTTATCAAACAGAGAAAGTTGAAATAACTAAAAATAACCAAGTTATAACAGTATCATTAAAAGAAAATGCAACAGCCTTAGATGAAGTTGTAATTTCAGCATCTAGAACTCCAGAGAGAGTAATGGAATCTCCAGTGACTATTGAAAGATTTGACTCTAGAGCTATTAAAAATACTTCTGCACCTTCATTTTATGATGGGTTAGAAAATTTAAAAGGAGTAGATATCAATACAAGTAGTTTAACATTTAAGTCTGTAAATACACGTGGTTTTGCATCATTTGCAAATGAGCGTTTTGTGCAGTTAGTAGATGGAATGGATAATTCTTCTCCAGCGTTAAACTTCGCTCTAGGGAATCTTCTGGGAATGTCTGAATTGGATGTGAAAACAGTTGAGATTTTACCAGGTGCCGCTTCAGCTTTATATGGGGCGAATGCATTTAATGGTATTATGTTAATGACGAGTAAAAATCCTTTTAATGATCAAGGTATTAGCGTTGTCGCTAAAACAGGAATAACAAGTCAAGAAGCAGCTGGAGACAACAACTTTGTTGATACTAGTATAAGAATGGCATATGCTTTTGATGATCATTTTGCTGCCAAAGCAACACTTTCGTATTTGCAAGGTGAAGAATGGCATGCAACAGATTACAGAAACACGAACGGTGTAGGTGAAACATACATACCAGGAGATAGAAATTCAAGATTAGATTATGATGGAGTTAATGTTTATGGTGATGAAGTTTCAACAGATTTAAAAAGAGTTGTAGATGCATTGGTAGCTAATGGTTCTCTTCCTTCTTCAGCTTTAGGAGTTGTACCTAATGTAGATGTAAGTAGAACAGGTTATAATGAAGTTGATCTTATGAGTAATGAAGCTAAGAGTATGAAATTTGGAGCTTCTTTACACTACCGCCCTTGGGGTAATGATCGTTTAGAATTTATTTGGAATTCTAAATATGGTAGAGGAAATACTATATATCAAGGACAAAACCGTTACAATATTGCTAATTTCTTTATGGAGCAACATAAGTTTGAAGCAAGAGGGAAAAACTTTTTCTTGAGAGGTTACTACACAGGAGAAGATGCAGGAGATTCATATGATACTCGTTTCCTAGGAATCAACCTTAACAACCAGTGGGTTGTAAATCCAGCAACAGGTCAGTTAGCAGCTCCACAAGATGCTAATAACACATGGTATGCACGTTATGTATTAGGTTATTTTAATGCAGCGACACAATCAGGAGCTAATCCTACACAAGCACACGCAGCGGCTAGAGCTTTTGCTGATTTTAATAGATTTTTACCAGGAACGTCTAATTTTATAAATGCTTTTAATAAAGTTACTGCAGACCCAGATTTACGCACGGGATCTAAGTTCCAAGATCAAACAGGATTATACCACGCAGATGGTAACTTGAATTTAAGAGATTATATAGATTGGGCAGAAGTTCAGTTTGGAGGATCTTATCGCCAATTTAAATTGAACTCTTTTGGTACAATCTTTACAGATAGCGATGGACCTATTCGATATGATGAGTATGGATTATATACTCAATTA
The DNA here is from genome assembly GCA_020629275.1 of Tenacibaculum sp. Lineage (GTDB taxonomy): Bacteria > Bacteroidota > Bacteroidia > Flavobacteriales > Flavobacteriaceae > Polaribacter. Next base: position 19,369 of record JAHDDQ010000028.1, read on the forward strand.
CAGAAGAAAATGTTAGAAGAAAGACTTAAGTTAACAGCTTCTGTTCGTTATGACAAAGCTCAAAACTTTGATGGTAATGTATCACCTCGTTTATCATTAGCATATGCAGCAGGAGAATCGAAAAACCATAACTTTAGAGCATCTTTTCAAACAGGTTTTAGAAACCCAACAACTCAAGATCAATATATTGGTTTAACTACAGGTGGAGGTACTTTAATTGGTACAGCAGAAGATAATTTAGATCGTTTTACATCTTTACCTATAGGAATTAGTCCAGCAGGACAAGGATTATCAGGTCTGGGAACAACAACTACATATACTGGTAGAGATGCGTTTGAGAATGCCTATTCAGCAAGTTCATTACAAGATTTTAGTACTGCTGTTAGTAGAGACATTTCTAATGGAGTTACACCGCAAAACGCTGCTGCTGCTAATTTTGGATTACTACAAAAATCAAATTTTGGTTTAGTAAAACCTGAAAAAGTAACATCATATGAAGTAGGGTATCGTGGAGCAATTCCTACAGGAGAAAATAAATTAAGTGTTGATTTAAGTGGTTACTATAATAATTATGAAGATTTTATTGCTATTAAGAATATTGCAGTTCCATTATATGGTACGGCTGGAGCAAGCTTAACAGATGCGCAAGGTCAATTAGCATTGGCTTCTGTTGTTAATGGAGATTTTGCTGGAGTAGGTTTTAGAACAAATTCTAATGCAGACATCAGTTCTTATGGTGTAGGTTTGGCATTAAATACTAAAGTATTTAACGGATTTAACGTTGGTTTAAACTATACATGGTCTAAGTTTGATTTTGATCAAGAGAGTGATCCAGATTTTGAAGCAGCTTTTAACACACCAGAACACAAAGTGAAAGTTCAATTTGGTCATCCAAATGTTTTTAAGAATTTTGGATTCAATTTTAACGTACGTTGGCAAAATGATTTCTTATGGCAATCCTCTTTCTTAGAAGGAACAGTGGATAGTAGAACAGTTTTAGATGCTCAGGTAAATTATAAAATACCTTCTATAAAATCTACATTTAAATTAGGAGGAGCGAATTTAACAGGTCAAGAATACTTAAGTGCTCCAGGAGTTGGTGCAGTAGGATCACAGTATTACATTTCTTGGACAATTAATAACTAAAAAAATGGAAAAAATGAGATTTAAATATAGTTGGTTACCTATAATTTTATTAGGCTTAACCGCATGTGATGTAAATAATGAATTAGAAGCAATACCAGAAGAAGTATCTAACGAAGAGGTTATACCGTTAAATACAAATGGATTGAATTTATCGAATTACATATCAGTAGGAGCTTCTTTTACAGCAGGATTTAGTGATGGTACACTTTTTAAAGCATCTCAAGAAAATTCATTTCCTAAGATATTAGCAAATAAGTTTGCTATGGCCGATGGAGGAGCATTTGAGCAGCCTCTAATGAGCGATAATATTGGAGGACTTTTATTCTTGGGTAATGTTATTCAAGGACCAAGATTATATTTTGATGGTAGTGGACCAACTGTGTTAAAGCAAAAACCTACAACAGAAGTAACAGATGCATTAACAGGTTCATTTAATAATTATGGAATCCCAGGAGCTAAAAGTTTTCACTTAGTTGCCCCAGGTTACGGAAATCCACAAGGAGTTCCAGTTGGAGCAGCTAACCCTTATTTTGCGCGTTTTGCTTCAAGCCCAACTGCTACTGTTCTTGGAGATGCCTTAGCAAAACAACCAACATTTTTTACGCTCTCTGAAGTTGGAGGAAATGATGTTTTAGGATATGCATTAGCAGGAGGAGATGGTGTAAACCAAGAAGGTAACTTTAATCCAGCTACTTATGGTCCTAGAGATATTACTGATCCGAATGTATTTGCAAATGTTTTTAACCAAATGGTAACAGCTTTAACTGCAAATGGAGCTAAAGGTGTGGTAGCTAATGTTCCTTACATAACTTCACTAGCACATTTTACAACTGTTCCTTACAATCCTGTTCCATTGGATGCAGCAACAGCCGCAGCGGTAAATCAAGCATATGCACAATATAATGGCGGAATACGTCAGGCTTTTGCAGCATTGGTAGGTTTAGGTGCTGTACCTCAAGCTGTAGCAGATGCTGAGATAGCTAAAAGAACAATTAACTTTACTGCGGGTCAAAATGCGGTGGTAATAGTTGACGAAGATTTAATAGATTTGGGAGCTATAAACCCTGCTTTTGCAGCATTACCTCAATACAGACAAGCAACTGAAGATGATTTATTTGTGTTGTCTAGTTCTTCTTTTATTGGAACTAAGGCAGATCCAAATAATCCTTTAAGTATTAATGGTGTTGCTATTCCTTTAGCAGATAAATGGGTGTTAACTCCACAAGAACAAGCAGAAATTAAAAAAGCTACAGATTTATTTAATACTATTATTGAAGGTGTTGCTAATTCTAATCCTAACGTTGTTCTTATAGATTTTAAATCTATCTTACAAGAAGCATCAACATCAGGTCTTGTTTTTGATGATTATACGTTAACGACAAATTTAGTTTTTGGTGGTTTAGTAAGTTTAGATGGAGTACATTTAACATCTAGAGGATATGCATTATTAGCGAATAAGATTCTAGCGGTTATGGATGTTCCAACAGATGAAGGTGGTTTTGGAACTAATTTTACTGAAGCAACTGACGGTTTAGCCAAAGCAGATAACTATCCAACAAATTACTCGCCAATGCTACTAAAGTAGGTAAGTAATTTAAATAAAATATCAATTAAAAAAGAAGATTAAATATTTATTTAATCTTCTTTTTTTTGGTTATTTACTTTACCATTATTGATAATGTATTTCTTATACTTTCCATCTTTATACCTATTATAAATAAATACTGGCATTAATATAAAGGCCATGAAAAATACACCAAGTCCCATAACTATTTGAGCCTTGTGATGAACAATATTTAAAAGATAAATACCTATAGCCATCCAAAGTAAGAAGATGATGAAAAGAACTTTAATTACTATTTTCATATGGTTGTTATTTATAAAGCAAAAATAAAAATCCTATCAGGTTGAATTGATAGGATTTGAATGTATTTTAATCGATTTGTTACATTTTCATTAACCAAGAGCGTATATCTACTTCTTTTTTAATAATTGTTCTTAAATCTTCTATTTTTACGCGTTTTTGCTCCATTGTATCTCTGTGTCGAATGGTAACAGTGTTATCTTCTAAAGTATCATGATCTACAGTTATACAGAATGGCGTTCCAGCAGCGTCTTGTCTTCTATAACGTCTTCCAACAGCATCTTTTTCATCATAAGAAACGTTAAAATCCCATTTTAAATCTTCTACAATTTTACGCGCTACTTCAGGCAAACCATCTCTTTTAATTAAAGGTAAAACAGCAGCTTTTGTTGGCGCTAAAACAGCAGGTAGTTTAAGTACAGTTCTGGTTGTATTATTTTCTAATTCTTCTTCTTGTAAAGCTTTAGAAAAAACAGCTAAGAACATTCTATCTAAACCAATAGAGGTTTCCACAACATAAGGGACATAGCTTTTATTCTCTTCATGATCAAAATATTGTAGTTTTTTTCCTGAATGTTCTTCATGAGCTTTCAAGTCAAAATCTGTTCTCGAATGTATACCTTCCAATTCTTTAAAACCAAAAGGGAATTTGAATTCAATATCTGCAGCTGCATCAGCATAATGAGCCATTTTTTCATGATCATGGAAACGGTAATTATCTTTACCCATTCCTAAAGATAAATGCCATTTTAAGCGTGTTTCTTTCCATTGTTCATACCATTTTCTTTGTGTGCCTGGCTTTACAAAGAATTGCATTTCCATTTGTTCAAACTCACGCATTCTAAAGATAAACTGGCGTGCCACTATTTCATTACGAAATGCTTTTCCTGTTTGTGCTATTCCGAAAGGAATTTTCATTCTTCCTGTTTTCTGAACATTTAAAAAGTTTACGAAAATACCTTGAGCCGTTTCTGGTCTTAGATAGACTTTCATTGAGCTATCTGCAGAGGCTCCTAACTGTGTGCCAAACATTAAATTAAATTGCTTAACATCAGTCCAGTTTTTACTTCCTGTTAAAGGGTCAGCAATTTCTAGCTCTTCAATTAAAGTTTTAACATCAGCTAAATCTTCATTTTCTAAAGATTTTCCTAAACGAGATAAAATGGTATTTATTTTTTCTTGATAACCAACTACACGAGGATTGGTAGCAACGAATTGCTCTTTATCAAAAGAATCGCCAAAACGTTTTTGCGCTTTTTTAACTTCTTTTTCAATTTTAGTTTCAATTTTCGCACAGTAATCCTCAACCAAAACATCAGCTCTATATCTTTTCTTAGAGTCTTTATTGTCAATTAACGGATCATTAAACGCATCTACATGCCCTGAAGCTTTCCAAGTGGTTGGATGCATTAAGATAGAAGCATCGATACCTACGATATTTTCATGCATCTGTACCATTGCTTTCCACCAATATTCTCTAATATTTTTTTTCAGCTCAACTCCGTTTTGAGCATAGTCATACACAGCACTAAGTCCGTCATAAATTTCAGAAGATTGAAAAATATATCCGTACTCTTTTGCGTGAGAAATTACCTTTTTAAATTGATCTTCTTGTTTTGCCATACTGCAAAAATATAATAAGCTTTTAATTAATGTATATAGTTAAAGAAAAAAAGCGAAGAGTTTAAAAATCTTCGCTTTTATTTTGTTGATTTTTATAATTTATCGGAGTTTAACGGTTGTTGTGCCAGAAAAAATACCATCCACAAAAGTGTTTATAGTGTAACGACCTTTATTAATATCATCTCTATTCACTAAAACTAAAGAAACAATACCTAACTGATTGTTGTCATAATCAGCCTTAATTTCGTCACTAAAAACAATAGTCGCATTATTTTTTAATTTCTTATTGCCTTTTGCAGCAATTACATTTTTATTTTGATCTAAAATTTGAATTAAAATTTCTTTTCTTCCAGGGTCTGTTACTGGGTTAGCCAGTAAATCGAAATTAACTTTAAAAGCATCTGCTCTTGAAGATCTAGATGTGCTTGTAAGTTTTCCACTACTTCTTTCTTTCATTGCAATAGCACGAATGGAACTGGTTTTAATAATACCAGCGATATCAACTTTAGCTTTTAATTTTTTCTGCTTATCAATTAAGCTTTGATTCTTTGCTACCAAGGTCTTCTGAGACTTAGTGTTTTTATTAAGTTGTTCCTTAACTATTATATTTTCTTGAAGCAGCGCATAGTTTTGCTTATTTAAGGAGTCTACCTGTATGAAAAGCCTTCTGTTTTCACGTTCTAACTTTACAATTTGTCTTGAGTATTTAACAATGAGATTGTAGTTTGATTTTTCAAGACTTTTTATAGAGTCTCTAAGATCAATTATTTTATTAATTTCTCGTATTAATCGTTTGTTAATTTCTTTATTTTTTACTGAAACATTTTTATAATCTTCAATAATCTCGTCAAGTTCAGCCTGAAGTTCTATTTTTTGTTCAGAAAAAGCATCTTCAAGTTTTTGATAATTACTATTCAACCTGAAAGAGTAAATTATTAATAAAAGAACTAATACACCAATTAAATACTTATAACCATTAGGTTTTAAGGAGTTTCGCGTGCTCATTATGTAACTATATTGGGGGTTTAACTTTTATATGATCCTTGTTTTTTAATAACTTTTAATTGGGGTTAGCTATTAAAAACATGCCAAAGGTACTAATATATAAATAATTACCAATTTTTTGCTTAAAAATCAATTCATTGCTGGCTGTTTTATCGCATATTTATAAGTGTTATGTGAAAATTTTAGAGATATTTTTAATGTTCTAAATTAGGGTTAATATAATCTCTTGTATAAAAAGGCATGAAAGACAAACTCATTTTTAGTGTTTTGTTAAACTTGTAAAAATCTTATATACCTTCAGAAATTTGTCTCAATTCTTCTTTATTTTGAATAAATATATCTTTGTTTTTCAAACTGATTAAATCCTTCTTTTTAAATTCGGAAAGTAATCTAATAGTGGTTTCGGTAGCAGTACCTATAATATTAGCAATATCTTCTCGAGAAAGGTGAATACTAAGCGCACCGTTTTCATCTAATCCAAATTCTTCAGCTAAATTTAGTAAGGTATGAGCTAAACGTTGTTTAACACTTTTCTGAGCCATCTCAACAACAGTATTATTATTGGTTTTAAGCGACATTGCCATTTCTTTTAAAAAAGACATACTAAAGCTATTATTCTCGTTAAGATCTCTTAGAATTTCGTGTTTAGGAATAAAGCAAATTTCCATTTCATTGACAGCAGTAGCCTTTAAATTTGCGGCTTCTTCACTAATTAAGCTACGTTCACCTAATAAATCGCCTCGTTTAACCAAATTAACAATTTGTTCTCTACCATTCTCACTCATTTTTGAAACTTTACAAATACCTGATTTTATACAGAAAATCCCATTGATATATTCACCTTCATTAAAAAGAACTTCCCCTTTTTTAATCGTTTTCACGGTTTTACAATGTGAAACTCGAATTAATTCTTCTTTAGTTAACGTTTTTAAGGCATTTAATTGCCTTATGATACATTGCTCACATTTGCCCATAGTTCTTTGAATTGTGCCATGGTATAAAGTTAAAAAAAGTCTTCCATAAAGTCTTTAAAAAATACTAAAAGCTGATAAATGTCATAGTTTGTGATTTTTATCCTATAGAAATTTGCATTAGGCAAACGAGTATATATGAAAACACAATGTTATCACTGTGGGAATTTATGCGATTACGATCACATTACACTTCACAACAAGTCATTTTGTTGTAATGGATGTAAAACAGTTTATGAAATTTTTTCAAAACATGATTTGACATGTTACTATGATTTACAGGAAAATCCAGGTGCAATACCTGAAGAAATACGAGGGAAGTATGATTATTTGGATAATGAAAAGATTATTGAAAAACTTCTTGAATTCAATAATGAAAATACACAAATAGTTTCTTTATACATACCTCACATACATTGTAGTTCTTGTATTTGGGTTTTAGAAAACTTACATAAACTTCAAAAGAGTATCTCCTCGTCTCAAGTAAATTTCCCTAAAAAAACACTAAGGGTTACTTTTTATAGTACAAAAATTACATTGAAGGAACTTGTCTTGTTATTAAGTGCCATAGGTTACGAACCTTACATTTCTTTGGAAGATTATGAAATAGGTAAAAAGAAAATAGATAGGAGTCTCATTTACAAACTAGGATTAGCTGGATTCGCTTTTGGAAATATTATGTTGTTGTCCTTTCCTGAGTATTTTGAAGAACAGGAATTTTGGTTAGAAAAATATAAACACACATTTCGTTGGTTGATGTTTGCGTTTTCAATTCCAGTAGTTTTTTATGCTTCTCAAGATTACTTCGTTTCAGCATATAAAGGCATTCGATCAAGGTTGTTAAATATTGATGTACCTATAGCTTTAGGGATTTTAGTGTTATTCATACGAAGTTCTGTTGAAATTATTCTGGATATTGGAAGTGGTTTTTTTGATAGTTTAACGGGGTTGGTTTTCTTTTTATTATTAGGAAAATTCTTTCAGCAAAAAACATATAATTACTTGTCTTTTGAACGCGATTATAAATCCTATTTTCCTATTGCAGTTACTAAAATTCTTAAAGATAGCACAGAGCAAAACACACAAATATATGAAGTTAAGCAAGGGGATCGATTATTAATTAGAAACCACGAATTAATTCCTGTAGATGGAATCCTTATTCAAGGAAATGCTCAGATAGATTACAGTTTTGTAACTGGAGAAGCAGTTCCGGTTTCTAAAGTTTCTGGTGATAAATTATTTGCAGGAGGGAAGCAGCTTTCAGGAGCCATAGAAATAGAAGTTTTAAAATCTGTAGAGCAAAGCTATTTAACACAATTATGGAGTAACGATGTATTTAATAAAGATAAGAGTATATCCTTCAAAACACTAACTGATACCATAAGTAAACGTTTTACCATTGTCATTTTATCTATTGCAATACTAGCTACATTAGTTTGGTTATACATAAATCCTTCAAAAGCCTTAAATGTTGGCACAGCAGTATTAATTATAGCTTGTCCATGTGCTATAGCATTAGCCTCTCCATTTACATTAGGGAATATACTTCGCATTTTAGGTAGAAGAAAAATGTATGTTAAAAATGCAACAGTAATAGAGCAGCTTGCTCAAATTGATACTGTAGTTTTTGATAAAACAGGAACATTAACGACGAGTAATGATTGTGAGATAACTTATGAAGGAGAACATTTTTCTAATGTAGAAAAAGTAGTACTTAAAAGTATGCTTCGAGTTTCCAATCACCCATTAAGTAGAGGAATTTATAATTCTTTGCGAGAAAGTAATACAGTATCGGTTTGTGAAGTAAACGAAATTGTAGGAAAAGGAATAACAGGAAAAGTAAATAATATACCCATTAAAATAGGGTCAAGTTCATTTGTGAATCAAAGGGAGGAGCAGCAAAGTATTGATACTTCAGTTCATATATCCTTAGAAAATCAGTATAAAGGAAAGTTTACATTAAAAAATAAGTATAGAGAAAATGTAAAAAAAGTATTTAATCTTTTTGCGAAATCATATCACCTATCTGTAGTATCGGGAGATAATAAAGGGGAAAAACAGTGCTTACAACAGTTACTTCCTAGGTCAACAATACTTTTGTTTGACCAAAAACCAAAAGATAAACTCAATTATATAGCAAGTTTACAAAAGAAAGGAAAAAAAGTACTAATGATTGGTGATGGATTGAATGATGCTGGAGCTTTAGCTCAAAGTAATGTTGGTATTGCTATTTCTGAGAATATAAATGTCTTCTCTCCTGCATGTGATGCGATTTTAGATGCTACTCAATTTCAAAACATATTCACATTTATAAAATTATCAAAGCATGCAATACAAATTATTAAATACAGCTTTTTAATATCGTTAGTTTATAACAGTATTGGATTGTATTTCGCAATTACTGGGAGACTCTCTCCAGTAATTGCAGCAATATTAATGCCTTTGAGTTCCATCAGTATCGTAGTTTTTACAACGATTGCTACAAATTTAATTAGCAGAAAAATATAATATGAAATCACTTATTCAAAAATATAACGTACCCGGACCAAGATATACAAGTTACCCAACAGTTCCGTATTGGGATTCAACTACGTTTTCAAAGGAAAAATGGCTTCAAAGTTTTAAAAGATCTTTTAAGGAAAGTAATTCAAAAGAAGGAATTAGTATATATATACATTTACCTTTTTGCGAAAGTTTATGCACCTTTTGTGCATGTCATAAACACATAACCAAACGTCATGAAGTTGAAAAACCATATATAGAAATGGTATTGAAAGAGTGGAATCTTTATGTAAACTTAGTAGAGGAGAAACCAATTATAAAAGAAATTCATTTAGGAGGAGGAACTCCAACCTTTTTTACTGAAGAAAATTTAAACTATCTAATAAATAATATTCTTAATGTCGCAGAACTTCATTCAGATTTTGAATTTAGTTTTGAAGGACACCCCAATAACACAACCAAAAAACAATTAGAAACATTATATAGTTTAGGATTTACAAGGGTAAGTTTTGGTGTGCAAGATTATAACGAGAAGGTTCAAAAAGCAATACATCGTGTACAATCGTTTGAAAACGTAAAGCGTGTCACTAATTGGGCTAGAACTATAGGCTATACTTCGGTAAGTCACGATTTAATTTTTGGACTACCATTTCAAACTATAGAAAGTATTACAAATACAATTCATAAGACAAAAGAATTATATCCTGATAGAATTTCATTTTATAGTTATGCACATGTACCATGGGTAAAAGGTGTTGGTCAAAGAGGTTTTAATGAAGAAGATTTACCTAAAGACGAAGAAAAGAGAGCATTGTATGAACTAGGGAAAGAGTTATTATCGAATTTAGGATATATAGAAATAGGAATGGATCATTTTTCGTTATCGTCAGATAGTTTGTACACAGCCACAGTGGAAAAAACATTGCATAGAAACTTTATGGGATATACTGCAAATAAAACTCAATTAATGGTAGGTTTAGGAATGTCGGCCATTAGCGATTCTTGGTACGGCTTTGCTCAAAACGTAAAAACAGTAAAGGAGTATGAAGCTTTAGTTAATAAAGGTGAGATTCCTGTATTTAGGGGACATGTTTTAACTACTGAAGATTTGAGAATAAGACAACATATCCTCAATATTATGTGTCAGCTTAGAACTTCTTGGAGCGATGAAGAATGTAAAGATCTTGAAGAATCATTACAGCTTTTAGAAGAAGCAGAATCAGACGGACTACTAACTGTTTCTAAAACAGATTTAAAATTACACAAAGATGCTTTACCCTTTGTAAGGAATATCTGTATGGCTTTTGATGTAAGGATGCAGCGCAATAAGCCGCAAGCAAAATTATTTTCAATGACAATTTGAAAAACTACAGAACTATGACAAATGTCATAGTTTAAAAAATGAAGTAAAACTAACTTTGAACTATAATTATCAGGCAAAATTATGAGTGTAATATATCTACTACTTAGCGTAAGTGTATTGGTAGCTATTGTTTTTTTTATCGCTTTTATTATTTCAGTAAAAAAAGGACAATATGATGATACCTACACTCCTTCAATTAGAATGCTGTTTGATGATGAATTAGTAACAAAAGAAACAAACGAAAAATAGAATTTTAATTCAAATTAATTATGGAGATGCAGCAATTTTATTACGATAATAAAATCGTAAAAAAATTTATCTACGCAACTTTACTGTGGGGAATAGTAGGGTTTTCAGTAGGATTACTTTTAGCATTCATGTTTTTATTTCCAAACTTAACAAACGGTATTTCGTGGTTAAGTTTCGGAAGACTGAGGCCTTTACATACGAATGCTGTAATTTTTGCTTTTGTAGGAAATGCGATTTATGCAGGAGTATATTACTCGCTGCAACGATTATTAAAGGCTAGAATGGCTAGCGATGTGTTAAGTAACATTAATTTTTGGGGATGGCAATTAATTATTGTTGCCGCAGCAATTACACTTCCTCTAGGATATACAACATCTAAAGAATATGCAGAGTTAGAGTGGCCAATAGATATTGTAATAGCTATTGTTTGGGTTGTATTTGGTGTAAATATGATATGGACAATATTAAAAAGAAGACAACGCCATTTATATGTTGCGATATGGTTTTATTTAGCAACTTTTGTAACCGTTGCAGTATTACATATTTTCAATAGTTTAGAATTGCCTGTTAGTGGTTTAAAAAGTTATTCTGTTTATGCAGGTGTTCAAGATGCTTTAGTACAATGGTGGTATGGTCATAATGCAGTAGCCTTTTTTTAACAACACCATTTTTAGGATTAATGTATTACTTTGTTCCTAAAGCTGCTAACAGACCCGTGTATTCATATCGTTTATCTATAATACATTTTTGGTCTTTGATTTTCATTTATATATGGGCTGGTCCACATCATTTATTGTACTCTGCATTACCAAATTGGGCACAAAACTTAGGAGTCGTATTTTCTATAATGCTAATAGCACCTTCTTGGGGAGGAATGATAAATGGATTATTAACCTTACGTGGAGCATGGGATAAAGTTCGTCAAGACCCTGTGTTAAAATTTATGGTTGTTGGTATTACTGGATATGGTATGGCAACTTTTGAAGGACCAATGTTATCACTTAAAAATGTAAATGCAATTGCTCACTTTACAGATTGGATTATTGCTCATGTTCATGTTGGAGCTTTAGCATGGAATGGTTTTATGACCTTCGGAATGCTGTATTGGTTAGTACCAAAATTATTCAAAACAAAACTATATTCAAGGGCCTTAGTAAATGTTCATTTTTGGGTTGGAACACTAGGAATTGTAATGTATGCCTTACCAATGTATGTGGCTGGTTTTGTACAGGCGTTTATGTGGAAGCAATTCAATCCAGACGGAACACTTACTTATGGTAATTTTTTAGAAACGGTACAAGAAATCGTACCCATGTATTGGATGCGTGCCATAGGAGGAAGCTTATATATTTTAGGAGCTTTGGTTATGGTGTATAATGTATATAAAACTGTTCGAGCAGGGAAGCAAGTAACCGATGATTTAGCAGAAGCACCAGCTTTAGCGAAAGTTTCAAAATATAGAACTAGTGGAGAAACTTGGCATACTTGGTTAGAACGAAAACCAATTAAACTAACATTATACGCAACAGTAGCAATTTTAATTGGCGGCGTTGTACAAATTGTACCTACATTAATGGTGGAATCTAACATTCCACAGATTGAAGCTGTGAAGCCATATTCACCATTAGAGTTGGAAGGAAGAGATATATATATTAGTAATGGTTGTGTGTCATGTCACTCACAAATGGTACGTCCATTCAGAAGTGAAGTAGAACGTTATGGTGAATATTCTAAAGCAGGAGAATTTGTATACGACCATCCATTTTTATGGGGAAGCAAGCGTACAGGACCTGACTTACACAGAATAGGAGGAAAGTATAATGATAATTGGCATTTTAATCATATGTACGATCCACAAAGTACTTCACCAGGGTCTATAATGCCAGCGTATCAGTGGATCATCAGAAATGAACTAGATAAATCCAATACAGAAGGAAAAATGAGAGCCATGGTACGTCTTGGAGTACCTTATACTGAAGAAGAGATTATAAATGCTCAACAAAGTATGAATGAGCAAGGAGAGAAGATACAAGAGAATTTATATAACGATCCAGATTTTGCAAAGACATATGAAGATGACAAAAAGTACGCGCTAAAAAACAATCTACCTTTTGTTGAAATGAAAGATCGAGAAATCGTTGCACTAATAGCCTACTTACAGCGATTAGGTGTAGATATTAAAGTAAAAGATATAAAAGATAAATTATCAAAAAAATAGAGATATGCTAAAGTTTGTAAAAAATCATTTAGAAAGTATTACAGGAATAGAGATATACCCTATCATCTCATTATCTATATTCTTTACATTCTTCATGTTACTTTTTTGGTGGGTGTTTACTGCAAAAAAAGAATATATAAATAAAGTAAGTGACTTACCATTAGATAACTAAAAAAAGGATATTATGAAAAGAAATATTCAATCGATAGGATATGTAGCCTTCATAGGAATCAGTTTTTGGGCTTTAATAAAAGCAATCGTTTCCTACAAAAATCCATTCAGCCTTTATGAGAATCCTTTAGTCTGGGCGCTTTTAATTGCATTAGCAATGGTAGTGTTAGTTAAAGAATACTTTAATACTACAATTCAAAAGATAGCTGAGGAATTAAAAATGGAAAAAGAAGGTGTTGTTCCAGAGGAGATTGACGAATGGGCTTGGGTGAAAAAAATAACAAAACGTTTTACAAAATCTCATGCGTTAGAAGAAGAAGAGAAAATTGTTTTAGATCATAATTATGATGGAATTAAGGAGCTCGATAACGTGCTTCCTCCATGGTGGATATACTTGTTTTATGCGACTATAGTTTTCGGATTGATTTACTTAGTACGATTTCATATTGTAGGTGGAGATACTCAAGAGATGGAGTATGAAAAAGCAATGATACAGGCAAAAAGAGCAATAGAAAAGTATAAAAAAGTAACACCAAATGCTTTCGACATTAATACAGTTACACTATTAACTGAAAAATCTGATATTTCTAGAGGTAAAGCCATTTTTAGTTTGAACTGTGCTTCATGTCATGCGCCAGATGGAGGTGGAGGTATTGGTCCAAATTTAACAGATAAAAATTGGATTCTAGGTGGGGGTTTCGAGAATGTATTTAATACGGTGTACAATGGAGGTAGAGACGGAAAAGGGATGATCGCATGGAAGACAACACTAAAACCACAAGATGTTCAAAAAGTGGCAAGTTATGTAATAACGTTAGAAGGAACAGATCCTGCTAAACCCAAAAAACCACAAGGTGAAATTTGGGAAGGTGAATAAAATGAGAAAAACGTTATTTCATCTCTTCGTAATAACTGAACCAAGTCTCATTACAAAGTTAAATTAATAATAAATAGTTAGTTTTTAGTTGACAATGGAAACACCCAAAAGCGAAAAATTTAGGGATAGTATCGGCACCATAAATGCCGAAGGAAAACGTGCTTGGGTGTTTCCTAAAAAACCAAGTGGAAAGTTTTATAAATATCGAGCTTATGTTAGTTACGTTTTATTAGCATTTCTCTTATTAAGCCCTTTTATTAAAATAAAAGGAAATCAGTTTTTGTTATTCAACGTTTTTGATAGAAAATTCAATGTTTTTGGATTTCCCTTTTGGCCTCAAGACTTTCATTTAGTAGTAATTTCAATGATTATTGCTGTGGTATTTATAACTTTATTTACAGTAGTATTTGGGCGTATTTTTTGTGGTTGGATTTGTCCACAAACTATTTTTTTAGAAATGGTTTTTAGAAGAATAGAGTATTGGATAGAAGGAGACAGAGGGAAACAGATTCGATTAGATAAACAATCATGGAATACAGAGAAAATAAGAAAAAGAATAACCAAATGGGCGCTATTCTTTATCATATCATTCATTATAGCTAATGTGTTTTTAGCTTACTTAATTGGTAGTGACGAATTACTACAATACATTATTCAAGGACCATTAAAGCAGATGAAAACATTCACGTCATTGTTAATTTTTACAGGAGTGTTTTATTTTGTTTTTGCCTGGTTTAGAGAACAAGTATGCATTATTGCTTGTCCTTATGGAAGATTACAAGGAGTATTGTTAGATAATAAATCCATAGTAGTTGCTTACGATTATAAAAGAGGAGAAAAAGAGAAAGGGAGAGCTAAATTCAATAAGAAAGAAAATAGAGCAGCATCCGGAAAAGGAGATTGTATAGATTGTAAACAATGCGTACATGTCTGTCCAACAGGAATAGATATAAGAAACGGAACTCAATTAGAGTGTGTAAATTGTACAGCTTGTATTGATGAATGCGATACAATTATGGATAAAGTTGGATATCCTAAAGGATTAATTCGTTTTGCAAGTATTGAAAATATTGAGAGAAAAACACCATTCAAGTTTACCTTGAAAATGAAAGGGTATGTGGCAGTTTTGGGAATCCTAATAGGTATCTTAGTAGGAATGCTGTTTTTGAGAAACGATGTAGAAGCAAAGATTTTTAGATTACCAGGACAATTATATCAACATAAAGACAACGGAGTAATAAGCAATGTATATTCTTATAAAATTGTAAATAAAACAACTGAAGAAATTAAAGGAATCAGTTATAAGTTATTGTCTCATAAAGGAAAAATAGAAGTAGTAACACATCAAAAATTCACCATTCCAAAACACGGTTTAGCTGAGGGATCATTATTTATTGAACTTCATAATTCATTATTAACAAAAGACAAAACACGTTTAAAAATAGGTGTATATAGTGAAGATAAACTTATAGAAACGACGACGACTAATTTCTTAGGTCCAAGAAATTTTAGATAACAATGAGTAACAAAGGATTTAAACTCCTATATAAGAGAATTTAATTATGAAATTAAACTGGGGTACAGGAATTGTAATAGCAATTATAGCGTTTGTAAGTTTTATAATGATTATGGTAATTACCATGATTACAAATAAAAAATACAACCACGATTTAGTTACAGAGCAATATTATCAAAAAGAACTAACATACCAAGAAAATATCGATGCTATAAAAAATGCTAAAGAATTGAAAGAACCAATTCAAATTAACCAAACAAAAAAAGGATTGCAAATAGTATTTCCAAGTAATTTCAATAAAAAGGAAATTAAAGGTAAAGTGTTCCTGTATAGACCATCTAATAAAACATTGGATTTCGAAATACCAATTTCTTTAGCCAATACATATTTACTCGTGCCTGAGATTAATTTATTAGGTGGTCGTTGGAACATTAGTGTAGCATTCCAATACAAAGATAAAGAATATTTACACCAACAAGAAATAGTATATTAATGCTAATAACAGCAATTATATTGGGTTTTTTAGGAAGTTTTCATTGCATAGGAATGTGCGGACCTATAGCCTTCATGTTGCCTGTTGATAGAACAAATCCAGTAAAACAATTTTTCCAAATTATCAGTTATCATTTAGGTAGATTAGTTACTTATAGTTTCATAGGAGCTGTATTTGGTTTGTTGGGTAGAGGTTTCGAGTTGTTTAACTTTCAGCAACATTTATCTATTTTAACAGGAGTTCTGATGATATTAACGATTTTAATTCCCAAAATATCAAAACACTTACCTCTAAAAAAATCAATAAGTAAAATTATAATTAAAGTACAAACGAAGTTAGGAAAAGAACTTAAATCCAAACGAAATGATACTTTTTTTACTATTGGGTTTTTAAATGGATTTTTACCTTGTGGGTTAGTTTACATGGCTGTTTTTGGAGCCATCACAACACATCATGTAGTCTTAGGAAGTTTTTATATGTTCCTATTTGGTTTGGGTACAGTTCCACTTATGAGCGCAGTAGTGTATTTAGGTAATTTTACAAATATTACATTAAGAAAATACATACAGAGAATAATACCCATTGTGGTAGTAACCATTGGTGTTTTATTTATACTTAGAGGGCTCGGATTAGATATTCCATTCGTTTCGCCAACAGGAGCTGTTAGTAATTTAGTGGAACGCAGTCAAAGTTGTCACTAACGGTTTTTAGATTTACTTTCTCCTTTTAAAACTAAAAATAGAACAATACTAACAATTAGTACACAAACTATTGCGAAAACAGCTATCATTGTAGCTCCGTTACTCCAAGAAACTAAAGGTAAAATTTGAGTAGTCATATATTAAAATTTATACTAAAATAAATAGCAAAACTGAGGTAAGAAATGATAAAAGTCATGTTTTAAAAATAGTATTATTAGTAACTTTATACAAGCAATTAAAAACTTGAATATCATGAAAAAAATTATTATCCCTGTAGATTTTTCTTTATACTCAGAAAACGCACTAAGAACAGCAGCTTCTTTTGCAAAAAAGTATAATTCCGAGCTTATTGTTGTTCACATGTTAGAGCTTTCTAGCGCAATAGCTTCAGTACCGCAATCATACGTAAATGAGCAAGCTGTTTTCTATGCAAAATTAGCAGAAAAACAATTCAATGAATTTTTAGATAAAGACTATTTAAAAGACATTAAAATAACTCCAATTATTAAACATTATAAAATCTTTAGTGAATTAAATACAACAGCAAAAGAAGAGGAGGCCGATTTAATCATTATGGGTTCTCACGGAGTTTCTGGACTGAAAGAAATTTTTGTAGGATCGAATACTGAAAAAGTAGTACGAACTTCTAAAGTACCAGTTTTAGTAGTAAAAGGTCTTCCAATATCAGGAATGTTTAAAAAAGCAGTTTTTGGATGTAATTTTACAGACAATGATATTGCTCCTTATAAAAAAGCGAAAAAAATATTTTCGGGTATGGGCTGCAATT
>JAHDDQ010000202.1 GCA_020629275.1 Tenacibaculum sp.
TGCCACTGATTTCTGGAATGCCGTACCATATTTAGATGCGTTGAAAGGCCTTGAAGGTAACTTACAACCTAAATATAATACTCAAGAAGAAATATATAATCAGCTTCAAATTATATTAACAGATGCTATCGCTCTTTTAAACTCACCTTCTTCAGCTAACGCTGCTTTACCTGGAGCTGATGATTTTATTTTTAAAGGAGATGTGGATAAATGGAAAACTTCAGCTTACGTATTAAAAGCTCGTTTTGCTATGAGGTTAGGCAAAAGTTCAGATGCAGCCAATTTCATTCAGCAATCTGGTATCTCATCTAGTTCTCAAGACCTTGAAGCTGTATTCTTTTCTGAGGGAAATAGTAATAATCAATGGTATGCCTTTGAGAGCGGAAGAGCTAATTACTTAAAAATGGGTAAATTTTTCATTGATCAAATGGTAAATACAAATGACCCTAGATTACCTTTCTTTGCGACTAAAGATTCTAATGGTAGTTATTCAGGTAACGCTCCTAGTGATATTACAACTACGAATACTTCAGGAATTGGACCATACATTGCTACTGCTGATAAAAACTTAGGAATGGTAACATATGTTGAAGCTAAATTTATTGAAGCTGAAGCATTATTAACGTCCAACCCTACAGGAGCAGCTAATGCTTTTAAAACTGCTGTGGAAGCTTCAGTAGAGCAAGTAACAGGAGCTGCTGCAAATGCTACTTTTGTTAACAGTGTGACTGCTACACTAAGTTTAGAAAACATTATTACCCAAAAATACGTAGCTATGTTTTCATCAATGGAACCTTATAATGATTTTAGAAGAACTGGTTTTCCTTCTTTAACACCAAATTCAAATGGGGTTATTTCTAACATTCCTTTGCGTTTACCTACTCCTCAAAATCAAAGACTTTACAACCCAAATGCTGTAGTTGTTAGTAACATGACAACTCCTGTATGGTGGGATAATAATTAATTATTATCATTTAAATCATAATAAAAAAATCTAGAGAACAAGTTCTCTAGATTTTTTTATTAAAATCTTATATATTTATAATACTTTTTTGTTAAAAAATTGTTTATTTAAGATAAAATTAAGACTTTAGCGCCTAATTAATTCAAATAATTACATAATGAGAACAAAGTTTAACGGGATTTTGACGCTGTTACTGGCGTTGGTCGTGCAACTATCCTTTGCACAAGACAGAACAATTTCAGGTAGTGTTTCAGATGAATCTGGCCCATTACCAGGAGTTACAATATTAAAAAAAGGTACAACAAACGGTACTGAAACGGATTTTGATGGAAACTACTCTATTAAAGCTAAAACAGGAGATGTTTTAGTTTATAGTTTTGTAGGAATGAAATCTACTGAACGAACAGTAGGTGCTTCAAATCAAGTAAATATCACTTTAGAAACAGATAATCTTCTTGATGAAATTGTTGTTGTAGGATATGGTACAACAACAAAAAAGGCATATACAGGTACAGCTAAAGTTGTAAAAACAGAAAACATTAAAGCTAAGAGTTTCTCCAATGTAACTCAATCATTAGCAGGAGAAGTTGCAGGTGTTACTGTTATTAATACATCTGGACAACCTGGTAGTTCTTCTACTGTAAGAATAAGAGGTTTTGGATCTGTAAATGGTAATAGAGCTCCTTTATATGTTGTTGATGGGGTTCCTTTAACAATTAACGTTAACAGAGGTGGTAGTGATAATAACACTGTTAGTGCTGGTAGTTTGAACTCTATTAATCCTGAGGATATAGAAACAACTACAGTTTTAAAAGATGCAACTGCTACTGCTATTTATGGAGCAAGAGGTGCTAATGGTGTGATTTTAATCACTACTAAATCTGGTAAAAAGAATTCATCTAGTATAGAAGTTGATGTAAAAACTGGTGTTAATTTTCAATTTATACCAAGATATGATGTAATAAAATCATCTGATCAATATATTGGTTTATCATGGGAAGGTTTACATAATAAAGGTGTTATATCTGGACAATCTAACCCTATACAGTATGCTAATGATAATCTTTTCAACGGTGTCAATGGTACCGATATAGGAATCGATCCTTCATATAATTCTTGGAATGTTAATAATGTTTCTGATTTAATTGATCCAGTGACAAGAACAGTAAAATCTGGTGTTACTAGAAGATATACTCCAGAAGATTGGGCAGATAACTCTTTTCAAGCATCTATTAGAACAGAAGCTAACTTAAAAATGAGCGGTGGTGGTGAAAAAGGTAAGTACTATACTTCTATTGGATATCTAGACAGTAAAGGTTACAGTGTTAACTCTGATTACAAGAGATACTCTGCAAGGATTAATGTTACTCAAGATGTTAAAGAATGGTTAACAACTAATATGAATTTAGGTTATGCTTATTCTGAAACAAATAATAATGGTCAAGCTCAAGGTTTAAGTAGTGGTAATTTGTTTTTTATTGCTGACAATATGCCTTCTATTTATCCTGTTTTTGAAAGAGCTGCTGATGGTAGTAAAATTCCTGACGCTATTTTTGGTGGTAGTTTATATGATATCGGTAGAGGTAGAGAATTTAATGGTTTAACAAATGGTTTAGCTGATGCAAGAAATAACATTAACAGAACACAAAATCATGACATTAATGGTAACATGTCTTTTGACGTAAAGCTATCAGACAATTTATCTTTTAAAACACAAGCTGGTATTCAACATTATAATAGAGATTTTGATGCTTACAATAATCCATTTTTTGGTGTAGGATTAGCTACTAAAGGAAGTTTGTTTAAAAGTTTTAGAGAATCAACTACACTTAACTTTTTACAAATGTTTACTTATAATAAAGACTTTGGTAATCATAGTTTAAATGCTTTAATTGCACATGAATCAAATTCTTGGGAATTCTCAAGAGCTACTGCATCTAAAAATAAAGTTGTAATTCCTGGTTTGTTGGAGTTAAATAATTTCATTACAGTATTACCTTCTACCTCATACACAGAAGAAAGTAAGTTAGAAAGTTATTTTGCTCAGGTTAATTATGACTATAATGACACTTATTATTTATCAGCTTCTATACGTAGAGATGGTTCTTCAAAATTTATTGATGAAAACAAATGGGATACATTTGGTTCAATTGGTGCATCTTGGATAATGTCAAATGAAGATTTTTTAAAAAACCAATCCGTTGTTAATTTTCTAAAGTTAAAAGCTAGTTATGGTATTGTTGGTGAACAAGATGGTGTAGGTTTATATCCTGCTTTAACTTTACATGATATAAATAATAATAATAATAATATTTCAATTTCTGAAGATTTTGTAGGTAATCCAAACTTAACTTGGGAAACATCAAAAATGTATCAAGTAGGTTTAGAATCAACATTTGGAAATTATTTGGATGTTAATGTTGATTATTACATTAAAGATACTGAAAACTTATTATTTGACAGAAGAATTGGTCCATCTGCTGGTGTGGCTATTCAAACTGTAAATGATGGAGTTTTACGTAATAGCGGTTTAGAATTTGATATAGCAGCGCACTTAATAAAAAAGGAAGACTTTTCTTTAGATTTTACCGTTAACGGTGAAATATTATCTAACGAAATGAAAGCTATGCCTATTGAGCCTGCTACTGGTTTACAAAAACACTTAGATATTGCTGGTTTATATGGACGATCTGTTGGTCACTCTTTATTTGATTTTTATGTTCCTGAATGGAAAGGTGTTGATTCAACTGATGGTGCTCCTACTTGGGAAGCTTATTATTATGATGCTAACAATAATGGTGTTTTTGATGAAGGTGTTACTGGAGCTAATTCAGAATTAGTTAGTTCTTTAACTGATTACAAGCATAATTTCCCTAATAGAACATTATCTACTACTACTACAAAAGACTATACTAAAGCAACTAGCAAGTATGTAAATAAGTCAGTAATACCTAAAGTTAGGGGTGCTTTTAGATTAAGTGCAACTTATAAAAATTTCGATTTTAGTTCTCAATTCTTATATAGCTTAGGAGGTTATTCTTATGATGGTTCTTATGCTAGGTTAATGCATAGTAATGTGGCTGGATCAAATAACTGGCATAAAGATATTTTTAATAGATGGCAAAAACCAGGTGATATAACAGATGTTCCTGCTATAACACATGGTGAAAATGTAACTACTACTGGTGCCGCTAAAACTTACACTAGAGCAAACTCAGCATCTACAAGATTTATTCAAAAATCTGACTATTTAGCATTAAACAATGTAAGGATTGGATATTCATTACCGACAAAGTATTTAGAAAACTCAGGAATCTCATATGTAAACATTTGGGCTTCTGGTGACAATTTGTTCTTATTATCAAAAAGAAATGGTTTTAACCCTACGACATCAGAGACTGGAGCATCTGGATATAGATATTCGCCTTTGACAAATTTTTCGTTGGGTGTACGTGTTAAATTTTAATCTTTAAATTAAAAAAAATGAAAGTAAAATTAATAATTATAGCTTCTATTGCAACTTTAGCTTTAACTAGTTGTAATGAAGATTTTTTAGATGCAGCACCTTCTGACAAAATATCTGCTGAACAGATAAAGGTTGGAGCTGAAACTAACCCTGATATAATAGAGGGT
>JAHDDQ010000029.1 GCA_020629275.1 Tenacibaculum sp.
ATTTCTTACGTTCAACCATTCTTGGGTCACGAGTTAATAATCCTTCTGGTTTTAACACTGCTTTATGCTCTTCATTCATAGAAACTAAAGCTCTAGTTATAGCCAAACGAATTGCTTCTGCTTGTCCTGTAACACCACCACCGAAAACATTTACTTTGATATCAAAAGACTCTAAGTTCTCAGTTAACATTAATGGTTGTCTAACTTTATATTGTAAAGTCGGTGTTGTGAAATAATTGTTTAATTCTCTTTTGTTGATAGTAATGTTTCCTTTTCCTTCAGAAACATATACACGAGCAACAGCTGTTTTTCTTCTACCTATTTTGTGAACTGTTTCCATTATTTAAGATCGTTAAGGTTAATAGTTTTAGGTTGTTGAGCGTCTTGATCATGCTCACCACCTACATAAACATATAAATTTCTGAATAATGCGCTACCTAATTTATTTTTAGGTAACATTCCTTTTACTGCTTTTTCGATTAATCTTGTAGGATCTTTATCGAACATTTCTTGTGCAGTAAGAGATCTTTGTCCACCTGGAAAACCTGTGTGACGTAAATACGTCTTGTTGTTCCACTTACTTCCAGTTAAATTGATTTTCTCTGCATTGATAATTACAACATTATCTCCACAGTCTACGTGTGGTGTGTAATTAGGTTTGTGCTTACCTCTTATAAGTTTTGCAACTTTAGAAGCTAAACGACCCAATGACTGCCCGTCCGCATCAACTAAAACCCACTCCTTGTTTACAGTTGCTTTGTTAGCCGATACTGTTTTGTAACTTAATGTGTTCATACACGATTTAGTTTTTGTCTATTAATAATTTGTTTTTTCCTTAAAAAAGGAGTGCAAATTTACAATTATTTATTTTACTGACCAATAGTGTCTTACTTTTATTTTACTTTAATAACAATGTTTAATAAATTAACATATTCTTAAGAGAAATCTGCTATACTTTTGAACAAGAATTTACAGAGTCAATGAAGCTAACAATTACGATCACTTTTTTAGTACTTTTTTTTCCAGTATTTATGTTTTCTCAGAACCCAGATATTGTTAAAAAGAAAATTTATAATACCAAGCCAATCAATAGTGCGCCTGTAATTGATGGGATATTGAATGATGCAGTTTGGGATACATTGGGTTGGTCTGATGATTTCACTCAAAAGGCCCCAGACGAAGGAAAACCTCCAACCTATCAAACAATGTTTAAAATAGGTTACGATGATAAGTTTTTATATGTTGGTATAAGAGCTTTAGATGATAAGCCTGATGAAATTCAGCAAAGGCTTTCGAGAAGAGACGGTTTTGCTGGTGATAGAGTTAACGTAATTATCGATAGTTACCATGACAAAAGAACTGCATTTGTTTTTACAGTTACAGCAGCAGGTGTTAAAGGGGAAGAAATAGCAACAAATAACGGTCAGAATTGGGATGCAAGTTGGAACCCTATTTGGTATACTAATGCAGTTGTGGATGAAAAAGGATGGACGGCTGAAATGAAGATTCCATTTTCACAGTTACGTTTTGGAAATGCGAAAGAACAAATATGGGGACTAAATGTCGTACGTAATTTATTCAGAAAAAATGAACGTTCTCTTTGGCAACGAATTCCAAATACAGTATCAGGGTTTATTAGTGAAGCTGGTGAATTACACGGACTCATAAATTTAAAGCCACAAAAACAGTTAGAAATTCAGCCTTTTACGGTATTACAATACGATTCTTATGAGCAAGAGAAAGGAAACCCTTTTAGAGATGGTAGTGATTTTACAGTAAATGCAGGGTTGGATGCAAAAATTGGGATTACTAATGATTTAACACTTGACTTAACAATTAATCCAGATTTTGGACAAGTAGAGGCAGACCCTGGTGCCATTGCTCTTGATGGCTTTCAAATATTCTTTAATGAGCAAAGACCATTCTTTGTAGAGAATAAAAATATCTTTGATTTTCGATTTGCAAATGGTCCTGATAATGTGTTTTACAGTAGAAGGATTGGTAGATCTCCACAAGGTAGTGCTAACGTAGGAGATAACGAATTTGCTGATATACCAGTAAATACAACTATGTTGGGTGCAGCTAAGTTTTCCGGAAAAACTAGAGATGGATGGTCTATTGGTATTTTAGAGACTGTAACTGCTAACGAATACGCCGAGATTGATAATAATGGAAACAGAAGAGAAGAACTTGTAGAGCCACTAACAAATTATTTTGTTGCAAGAGCTCAAAAAGATTTCAATGATAGAAATTCATATGTAGGAGGTATTTTTACAGCAACTAATAGAAACTTAGGAGGGAAGTTAAATACTTTACGAAAGGCAGCATATACTGGAGGAATGGATTTTAGACATGAATGGAATAATAGAGATTATTTTATTCAAGGAAATGCTGTAGCAAGTCATGTAATAGGTAGTAAAGAAGCGATTACTGCAACGCAAGAGTCATTAACACATTTATTTAATAGAGTAGATGCAAGCCATGTTAGTGTTGATCCTAATAGAACATCTTTAACTGGTACTGGTGGAAGATTATTTGGTGGGAAAAGAGGAGGAGGAAACTGGCGTTATAATTTTGGAGGAAACTGGAGATCTCCTGAGTTAGAGTTGAACGATATTGGCTTTTTAAGACAGACAGATGAAATACGTCAATTCGCTTCATTAACATATTTATGGCAAATTCCTAATAACACATATAGAGATATAAGAGTTAGGTTTTCTCAAAATACAGCTTTTGATTTTGAAGGGAATTTTAATAGGGTCCAATATGGCTTGCAAGGAAATATAAATTGGGAAAACAATTGGTGGACGGAATTAGAACTTGTTCATAAACCAAGAATTTTTATTAATGCATTCCTAAGAGGTGGACCGCGATGGAGATTTTCAAGAGAGGATTTTATGGTACTGTTTTTCGGATCAGATAGAAGTAAAAAGTTTAGCTTTAGAATGGGGTATATCGTAAACCAAACTAAACAAGATAATTTTGATTTTAGTAGATATGTTTTAGGATTAAATTATCAGCCTTTCGATTCTTTCAGTGCTTCATTGACTACAGAGTTTGAAGAAAATGTTAATAAAACTCAATACATAACTCAAGAAGATTTTGGTGCTGGAAAGCGCTATATCTTAGGAAATATCGATCAGCAAACACTAAGTACCACGTTACGATTAAATTACAGTATCAATCCAAATTTATCAATTCAATTTTATGGTCAACCATTTATTTCTAGAGGTAGGTATTCAGACTTCAACTTTGTTAATAATGCAACAGCCGACGATTTGAATGAAAGAGTAACTTGGTATACACCTAATCAAATTGACTTTGCAAACGATAATTATTTAGTAGACGATAATTTAGATGGACTGACTGATTATGAGTTTGGAAATCCTGATTTTTCTGTAGTACAATTTAGATCTAATCTGGTAGTTCGTTGGGAATACATTCCTGGTTCAGAATTATTTCTAGTTTGGGCACAAGGAGCAAATGGAAGTGAAAATCCTAGGAGATCTTTATTAGGAGGGTTGAATAATCAAATTTTAAACGAGCCTTTAAACAATACTTTTTTAATAAAAGCAACTTATAGATTTGTTAAGTGATTAAAATGAAGTTTTATAGTAGAAAGCCAATCAAATACGATTGGCTTTCTGTGTTTTTAAAAGTAAATAAATTAATTTATATGTATTGGTCCGCCTCCGCCAGAACCTCCGCCTCCACCAGAATTGGTGTTTATAATGGTAGCTGAATAGCTTGTAATAACATCTTCCCAGCCTCTTAAACATTGACCTAGTACACGTCTTCTACATTTGCGAGCCAGATTATCAACTAATTCGTAAGCATTCTTAGTACTAAATCCGACACTCCTTCCGTTAAAATTAGCATGTTCATAAAAACGGATATTAATTTTCTGATTTAATCCATTAGTTGTCATAGCAAGCGATGATGCTATATCGTTAAAATTTAAACCTCCTATTTCTGTTGTATTTAAATCAAGCTCATTTATTGGTGAACTGGGAGTTATTGTTCTTAGGTATCTTCTACCGCCTTGGTTTGGATGTTCAGTCAAAAGAATACTACCACGAATTGGATTTCTAGCATTAATCGTATTTGTTTTTGATGAAGATTTAACCTTATCGTTATTCATAAAATGCTCCATTTTTTTATCATCAGAGAAGTATTGAACGGAATTATCATCTAAATTAAAATGGGTAGCATATGCTGAGTTTTTCTCAAAAAAAGTATTAATTTTTTCTGCATCTTTACCTACTAATAATTCTAGTTCTTCTCTAGTTTCGGTGTCTACTAAAACATCTGCCGTATACGATACACCATCTAGTAGAAAAATCGTCTCTTCAATTTTGGCAATTTCAGTTTCTAATTGTGTCTCTTCTTTGTTACAAGAGGCTAACCCAATAATTCCTATTATTATGATTAAACTTATTTTATTTTTCATAAATTATATGTTATAATGTTAAAATTTTATAGAATAATTCGACGTCGTTTCTTGGGCTAAACTAGAAGTAAAATTTAAGAAAGAAAAACTTCAAATAACCATATTTATAAATTTGAAGTAGTTTAAATATCAGTATTTCAGTTGTTTGTTTTTTTGCTGTGTGTTTGTTTGATATGAGTCTTTGTTTGAAGGATTTTTATCAAATAATTATAGGTCAGGAATTCCCGTAATATTTTTTAAGAAAGCGTATTAAATAGAAAGGTGTTTTATAAATTACAGATAGTTATTTTCTGTTTTATCGAACGAAGAAGATTTGTATATACAAGAAGGAATTCATTCGTAAAAAACACTTGTTGTAACGTAAAAATGTCAGAACAAGTGCAATAGTTTATAAGAATAAAGTTGTTTGTTATTTTACTTCTTACGAAGTGTTTTTACATATGTTTTGTTGGCTATAGTAATTTTATAGAAATAAATTCCAGTTTTTTGAGTAGGATTAATAAAACGATAATAAGTATCAGTTTTATCTAAGACAGGTGATATATTGGATTGCTTAATTAAAATTCCTTGAGAGGAATATACTTCAACTTTTATTCTATTATCGGCTGTAGTACGAATAAAATCTGAGGGTTTTATGTATAAATAGCTTTCAAGAGTATTAGGATATAGTAACAGATCATTTACACGAATTTTTTTTGTTCTCTGTTTTGGCTCAATCACTTTAATTAGAGACTCAGTACTATCTGTATAACGGAATTTTGCTTCAACATTATCATAAACATATAAAGACAAAACTATTATCTTATTTCCCAAATTAACTGTTGAATGAAGACTCGTGTTTTCAGGCACAAAAGGATAATTGAGTCTGTGTTTTGAGAAATCCTCATCTTCTGGTGGTAGTATAATTGGTCGACCAGCACCATTAATATCGTTAGTAATTCTATCGAAGTTGTGTTCGGAAAAATAAATCTTATAACGATATTTTTTTTCCGACTGTGATTGATTATCTATGGTGACTTCAAATCCTATATTTTCTTTTACTGAATAAATTAATCTTTCGCTGTCATTAAACGATATCTCGTGAGTTTGTACAGATTTGAATGTTGGATGTTTTATGTCTTTTCTAGTAATCTTCACTTTTAGTTTTCGATCATATTCTTGAGCTATGACAGAAGAAAAACAAAATGTAAATACTATAATTAAACTAAAAAGTTTTTGTTTGAACATAGTGAATTTTTTTAGTATTATGATTAACTAAAGTAGATCGAATTCTTTAATGTTCAAATTATTAACACTACATATTTATAAATTTGAAGTATCTTTTTCTTGGTTAATATTCAGTTTTTCAATGTAATATGAAGGATTTAAGTCTGTTTTAGCTTTGAAGGCTCTTAAAAATGTAGTAACACTCTTGTAGCCAATTTCTTCAGAGATAGCTTTTATAGTATACGATCTAAATCGAGTATCTTCTTTTAGTTTTAAGAGTACATAATTTATACGCAGTTCATTAAGGTATTGATTAAAAGATTGCTTCTTTACCTTATTTAATACTTTAGAAAGATAAGTAGTATTAGTGTGTATAGCTTTAGCTGTAGTGTATAAGTTGCAATCTTTTGATTTGAAAAATTCTTTTTTTTCCAAAATGGAAAGACTTTCCAGTATTTCTTTAGCCTGGGTATCTTTAATAACGATTTTCGATTTGTTAACAACAGTAACTCCTTTTTGTTCTTTGAGTTTTTTAATAACTTCTTCAAATTGTTGTGCTTTAATTCTATTTTTTCTCTTGAAATAAATGAAAGAAAAACAAAGAAATAATAGCAAAATAATAACGATTAAAATAGCTGTTTTTTTCTGATTATTGGTTTTACTGTGCTCTAATTCAAGTTCCTTGTTTATGTATTGATACTTAACTATATCGCTTTTAAGAAGCATTTTAACAGTATTCAATTGTTTTCTGCTTTTACGTTCAATAAAATTATTAAGATGATTTTGATACTTAGCAACAGTTTTCAAATCATCTTGTTCTTTAGCTATTTTGATACGCAGTTTATACATCTCCTTTAAAAGATCAATATCCAAATGTTCTTTGGTGAGTTCAAAATTGTGAGTTAATAATTGAATAGCTTCTTCTTTTTTATTTTGAACAGCGTAACATTGAGCCAAGTAATAATTTAATAAAACAGTATCATAATCTTTGTGTTTGTTCTGAATGAGTTTTTTTGTTTCCTTAAGTTGCTGCTGGGCTTTAATGTAATCTTGTTTTAAATAATATGCATTTCCTAAGCTTACTAAAAAATCAATTTTATAATACGGAAACTTCAAAGTTTCAGCTAGCTTAATCCCTCGTTGGTAAGTAATAAGAGCATCGTCAAAATAGCCTAATTTTTTTTGACATTTTCCTTTGTCTAACAGTGTTGAAAATAATGTTTGATGGTAAGCTATAGTTTTAGTACTGTTTTTTTTATCGAGTATTTTTAGAACAGTATTACAGTTTTTTAGTGCCTCTTCATAATTTTTTAATAGTACTCTAACACTAGCAATACTAGATTCAACAATATGTTCATATTTTTTTGTCTTGTTTCTTTGAGTTAAATCTCTGATTTCAAGATATAGTTTTAGAGATTCATTATATAGGTTGAGCGCTTGGTAATTTCCAGCGTACAATAAAGTGCTTTTAATATTTTTCAATGTATCATTCAACTTTACAGCAGCTGTTTTAGCAAGTTTTGCATAGGCTATTGATTGAAAATAATTAGACATTCTATTGTATGTATATCCGATTCTATAAGCTGAGTAATATTGATGTTGGAAGTTTTTAGTGGTAATTCCTCTTTGAAGAAATATCTTGTTGTAAGCTAAGTAGTGTGTAGTAGAATCGTTAGATTTTTTACGTTTAATAATTTTTTTAATCTTCCTTATAGAGTCTGATTTCATAATGAAAAACTCAATTTCTTTAGAAATCTTAACAGTATCTTTTAGTATAAATTCTGATTGAGCTTTAGCATTAAAACCAAAGATTAAAAAAATATAAAGGAAGAGTTTATGCATCTTGTATTTTGAAAAATCACATTACAGTAACAAGAATACATATAAAAATCATTCGATCCGATTATTAAATCTTAATTATATCAAAAAAAGCCACTCTAAAAATGTTTAGAGTGGCTTATAAAATTCAGTATATACTTTATAACTTATTCTACTTTTTGATCTAACAAATCAAAGAATTGATTTAATCTTGGTAAAATAATAATTTTAGTTCTTCTGTTTTTAGATTTATTCGCAGGAGAATCGTTTTTTACTAGAGGTAAAAAACTACTTCTACCAGCTGCTATTAAACGCTGTGGAGCAACTTTATATTTTGCTTGTAATTCACGAACAATAGCTGTAGAACGTCTTACACTTAAGTCCCAGTTATCTTTTAATACAGAATTACCAGAAATAGGAGTATCATCCGTATGACCTTCAATCATAACATCCATTTCAGGTTGCGCATTTACTACAGTAGCTACTTTTTGTAATACTTTTGAAGCTTTATCAGTTATAGTATAACTTCCACTTTTAAATAATAGTTTGTCAGAAATAGAGATAAAAACTACTGTTTTTTCAACATTAACTTCAATATCTTCATCATCAATACCTTGTTGCAGTTCCTTTTTTAAATGAAACGCCACAACTAAGTTTAACGAGTCTTTCTTGCTAGCCGCTGCTCTAATTTTATTAATGTATTTATCTTTTTTACTAAGTTGAGATAATGTTTCTTTAATATTATCATTAGCTCCCTTTGTAAGAACCGTTAAGTTTTCAACTTGTTGGATAGAATTCTCCTTGTCTTGTTTTAATTCAGTAACTCTAGACTCTAAATCCTTAGATCTGTCTTGGAATTTCTCCTTTTCAATCAAACATTTTGTAAGATTAGTTTTAACAGTTAATAATTCGTCTTTAGTTTGCTCGTGCTTTACTTTTAAAGCTTCAAGTTCTTTGTTTGATGCACATGAAGCTATTAAAAGGGCTGTCGTTAGAAATAATGCTAGTTTTTTCATCTTAAATAATTACTATGAATTACAAATTTAAAAAAATGAAACAACAAAAAGTTATCTTAACGCTATTTTAGTACAGATAGGTTTATTTTTGTTAAATAAATATAAAATCATGGGTAAGCAACAATATATTTTATTAACGCTATTAATTGTACTAATGTGTTCCAGTTGTGCAACTTCCAAGAAAGAAGAATACACAAGATTGGAAGGGTTTGTTTTTGGAACTACATATCACATAACTTATAAAAGTACAGTGAATTACGAAGAACCTATAAACACTATCTTTAAGAAGTTTAATAATTCATTGTCTACATATATCCCAAACTCAATTATTTCTAAAATTAATAAAGGAGATACAACCGTTGTAGTAGATGATTATTTCGTTGAAGCTTTTGATAAAGCTAAAAGAATATATGTAGAAACTGATGGATATTTTGATCCAACAATAGGTAAGTTGATCGATGCTTATGGGTTTGGCTCAGGTAAAGAGCAGAAAAATCTTACAGAAGAAGAAATCGAGGAGTTAATGAAATCTAAAGGCTTTGATGAGATAATATTGAAAGACAGAAGAATACAAAAGCCAAACAATATTGAATTTAACGTTAATGCATTTGCTAAAGGATTGGGAATCGATGTGGTAGGCCGTTTTTTAGAAGATAATAAAATACAAGATTATCTAGTAGAAATAGGAGGAGAGATAAGAGCTAAAGGAAAGAGTCCAAGAGGTAAGTTATGGAAAGTAGCTATTGACGATCCAAATACAGATGGAACAAGGAGTGCATCTAAGTTTATAACATTAGATAACCAATCTATGGCTACTTCAGGTAATTATAGAAAGTTTAAGATTAATACAAAAGGTGAAAAAATAGTACATACAGTAAATCCTAAGACAGGATTGGCACAAGAAAGTAAGTTATTAAGCGTTTCGGTAGCGTCTACGAAAGATTGTGCTGATGTCGATGCTTATGCAACTGCTTTTTTAGCAATGGGTTTAGAAAAAACGAAAAACTTTATAGCAAAGAAACCATCACTTAAAGTTGTCCTTCTATACGCTGAAGAAGGAGGAATTAAAGAGTTTTCTAATTAAGATACTTATTTATAGGGATATTTTATAATCTTAGTTGAAGGTACTTTTGAGAAAGTTTAATTAAAACTCAAAGTATGAAATCATCTATACCTAAAGCAGAAGAGCAAGAATTATTAGAAAGACAGTTAAATTCAAGAACTGTAAAAGATAATAAAGTATTCAAAATAGTAGTGAGTCTAACATTGTTGTTTTTACTTTTAACCACTAATTCTTTTTCTCAAACGTCTGTAGCATTTGCTTCTAAGGCATTAGCTGTAGAGAAAGTTGTGCAGCGTGGGCTGAATAAGTTTGACGGGATTTTAGACCGACAACAGCGTGAACTTTTTGTTAATGCTAGTAACTTAATAGGTGTACTGAAAACACAATTTTCAGATGTTTTTTCTGATGTAGAGAAAGAGTTGACAAGAAAGCAAATCGAAGTTTTTAATGATTTAACAAGAATAGAACTAGAGTTAACAAAGGTCTTAGAAGAGCAAGTGGATCAGATTGCTGATGTTGCTCTAGACATACAAAACACAATTACGAGATTACCTTTTACCAGAAGATTTCCAACTCCCACGAATGTCGATATACCAGTTTTCACACATCAGCAAGAAGGTGTTTTTTCAATAACTATCAAAGGAATAAATTTAAAAAGCGATAAAAATTATATCATTCTAAATGGTAAAAAATATACAAATCCAACAATTCCGAGTGTTAAAGAAAATACATATAGAATAGCACTAACAAATAACGATGTTTTCTCTGATTCTTTAAACGTATTAGAAATTCATTTATTTAGAAAACGTTTTTTAAGAGGAACTAAAGAATACATATACACCACTAATTATAGTGTGTTACCAAAAGAGATAGCGAAGGTTAAAGTGTTTTATGAAACGCGAGAAGATAAAAGAGTTTACACAAACGAGTTTAAAGAAATAGTAGCTAAAACTCCGGGTAGTTGTAGTTGGTCTCAGAGTGAAAGAAATGTAAATAGAAGAAGTAATGATAGGAAAATCGATCTAACTACGGTTCGAATTTTAAAGCAAAGAAGTGCGCGTGGAGGTAGCGATTGTCATTTTCATAGAAACTCAAGCACTGAATTTTCAATCAGAGCAAGAGCTAGAGCCAAAAGATGTTGTAATCCTTTTAATTGTGGTACAGGTAGAACGGAATGTGCCGTTTACTGGAAAGAATACAAGATAGTAGACGATTATAAATCTCAAACAGTTATTCACGATCTGCTATACGATACTCAAGAAGTAATAGAGTTACCAAAAAATACATCGAAGTTTATTAAGACTCAAATAGAGTTTTACAATGGTAAAAGTATTGTAATAGATGATCCTGTTTTTGAGAAGTATTTTGTTAAGTTTAAATACGATGCGGCCAGGCAGCAAGTTTATTTAGCTTTTAAAGCTAGTGTTAATTAACTATAATTAATGTTTGAAACAAACAGGTAAAATTTCACCCTTAGCGAGCGCAAAACGTTGCACGTCGATTTTTTCAATTTGGTCAGTATAATTAATTTCATTAACCTTAAAACCAACAGATCTAAGCTTCTCGAAGTAGTCTAAACCATAAATTCGAACATGATCGTACTGACCAAAAATTTTAGCTCTTTCCTTAGGGTCTGTTATGCTATTATCTTCAAAGGTAGTTGCTCTTGTTAAATCCTGTGGTATTTGAAAAATTCCAAAACCACCAGGTTTCATAACTCTAAATAATTCCTCCATTGCTTTACGATCATCAGGAATATGTTCTAAAACATGATTACAAAATACAATATCGAATGTATTATCATCAAAAGGAAGATCACAAATGTCAGCTTTAACATCAGCAATTGGAGATTCTAAATCTGAAGTTATATAATCTAAATTATCTAGTTTTCTGAAACGTTTTAAAAAACATTGTTCAGGAGCTATATGTAGTAGTTTTCTTTTTTGAGAAGCTGTAAAAAAGTCAGTTTCATTTTTAAGATAAAGCCATAACAATCGATGTCTTTCTAGAGATAATGTAGATGGTGATAAAACATTTTCTCTTTGAGTTTCATATCCGTAAGGAAGCATTTTTCTGAAGGATCTATTATCAATAGGATCAGTAAAATTATCTCCTTTCAGCCACCAAGAAAGCAAAGGTCTCACTAAGTAACTGGCTTTAATTAGTAAAGGCCTTGGAATTGTATTTAAAACAGTCTTGAATACAGACACAATTTATAAAACTAAAGGTTGCTGTCTAAATTCACTTTCCTCGTCACTTTCAATACCTAAAGCATCATATATATATTGAAATGTAGAAAGTAATTCTGGTTTTCCGTCTATAATTGCTACATCGTGTTCAAAGTGAGCAGAAGGTTTTCCATCTAAAGTAGTTATCGTCCAACCATCTTTGTGTTGTCTTATTTTATGTGTACCCATATTAGTCATTGGTTCGATAGCAACAACCATACCTTCAACAAATTTTTTGCCTCTTCCACGTCTACCATAGTTAGGCATTTCAGGGTCTTCATGCATTGTTTTACCCAATCCATGTCCAACAAGCTCTCTAACTATTCCATAACCATGTTTTTCAGTAAATTGTTGAATTGCATACCCAACATCACCAACACGATTTCCAACTTTTAATTCACGAATACCAACATACAAACTCTCTTTGGTAATATCGAGTAATTTTTTAGTTTCAGTAGGAATTTCTCCTACAGGAAATGTGTAAGCATGATCTCCGTAAAAGTCATTTTTTATGGCACCACAATCTATCGATATAATATCTCCTTCAACAAGTGGTGTATTGTTAGGTATTCCATGTACAACCTGTGCATTAGGGCTCATGCATAGAGTATTAGGAAAGTCATACAGCCCTAAAAAACCAGGAATAGCACCTTGCTCACGAATAAAATCCTCAGCAAGCTTATCAAGATATAAGGTAGTAACTCCAGGCTTAACTTCTTTAGCTAACATACCTAAGGTTTTAGACACAACTAAAGCACTTTCGCGCATTAATTCTATTTCTTCTCTGGTTTTCTGTATAATCATGG
This sequence comes from Tenacibaculum sp., assembly GCA_020629275.1. Taxonomy (GTDB): domain Bacteria; phylum Bacteroidota; class Bacteroidia; order Flavobacteriales; family Flavobacteriaceae; genus Polaribacter. The sequence goes on from JAHDDQ010000029.1 coordinate 12,588, forward strand.
GTCAATAATATGCGTACAAAGATACTTTTTTACTTAAAAATAGCCATAGGATTTCTACTTTTCATAAGCGTGTTTATATCCTTTTCCAGAAACAATTTGTAGCATGTCGTATTCTAAGGTTGCATCATCAACAGTGTGCTCAACAAATCGACCTATTTCTTTTCCATTTTTATAAAATATAAAAGTAGGTACTCTAATAATGTTGTATCCTTTTTCTAACCCCTTCGCTTTTTTACTTTTATTAACTGTAATTAGTTTTAGATTTTTTAAATCGTAAAGAGCATCATCTAAGATTTTATAAAAATTAGGAACTTCTCGTTTACTATCGCCACACCAAGTTCCCATAAACGCCTTAATTTTTATTCCTTCAAGCTTTGGAATTAGGGAGTTTATTATCATTTTATCAGTTTCATAATAACTGTAATAGTCATTAAACCATTCACTTCCATAGGGTTCTCTTTTTAAATCTTTTCTCGTAGCAATACCCACCAAATGACCATTTTTATTTTTAACAGCTTTTAGCTTTTTAGCTCTAGAAGTTCTGGTTCTTCTATTTTTAATGGTTTTCCTTTTTTTCTTATTTGAAGCAAAGGATCTCTTACTTTTAGTAGTTTTTGTATTTTGGTTGTTGGTGGTTATTACAGCTTCTTTTTCTGTAGTAACAGTACTTTTACTTTTAGTAGTTGCTTTATTTTTAGTTGAACCACAAGAACTGATTATAGAAACGGTTAATAAGAATATGGCTAATAATAATGTAGTTTTCTTTATCATTTTTGAAAATTAAATTAATGAGTTTTGTGTCATTTCTTCTGGTTGCGTTACCCCGATTAATTGTAATATTGTTGGAGCGATATCTCCTAAAACACCATTTTTTATAGATTTCAGATCATTGTCTACAAGAACTAAGGGAACAGGGTTTGTTGTGTGAGCTGTATTAGGACTTCCATCTTCATTAATCATGGTTTCACAATTTCCATGATCTGCGATTACTAAAGTAGTATATCCATTTTTTAGTGCACTTTCTATAACGGCTTTGGTACAAATATCTACTGTTTCACAAGCTTTTATTGCAGCTTCAAATACACCTGTGTGACCAACCATATCGCCATTTGCAAAATTCAAACACACAAAATCTACTTCACCTTTTTCCAATTCAGGAACTATAGCGTCACGTATTTCATAAGCACTCATTTCAGGTTTTAGATCATAAGTAGCAACTTTTGGAGAAGGACATAATAATCGTTTTTCTCCTTCAAACTCTTTTTCTCTTCCTCCAGAGAAAAAGAAAGTCACGTGCGGATATTTTTCAGTTTCAGCAATACGGATCTGTTTCTTTCCTGCTTTTGCTAATACTTCTCCTAATGTGTTCTCAATATTCTTTGTGTCATAAATAACTTCGATACCTTTAAAAGTTTCGTCGTAATTTGTCATAGTAACAAAATACAAAGGAGTTTTCTTCATTTTAAATTCTGGAAAATCTTTTTGATGTAGCGCTTGAGTTAATTGGCGTCCTCTGTCAGTTCTAAAATTAAAGAAAATAACAACATCATCTTTTTGTATGTTTCCTTTAGGGTGGTTATTGTCATCAACCATCACTATGGGCTTAATAAATTCATCCGTAGTGGAATTTGCATAGTTTTCTGAGATACTTTGCAATGCATCTTTAGAGAATTCTCCAACTCCATTAACTAAAGCATCGTGTGCTAAAGCTACTCTTTCCCATCGGTTATCTCGATCCATAGCATAATATCGTCCAGTAATAGTAGCAAGCTCACCTGTACTTTGCTTCATGTGTTTCTGAATGTCTTCAATAAAATGTAATCCAGATTTAGGATCGGTATCTCTACCATCTGTAAAAGCATGTAAATAAACATTCTTTAAATTATAAGCATGAGCGGCATCTAACAAACCTTTAAGGTGATTGCTGTGTGAATGAATTCCACCGTTAGAAACCAACCCTAAAAAATGAACACTTTTTTTATGTTCTTTTGCATATTTGAATGCGTTGACTAGCGCTTTTTCATCAGCTAATGTATCATCTTCAATCGCATTGTTTATTTTTGCTAAATTTTGGTAAACTATTCTACCAGCCCCCAAATTAATGTGTCCTACTTCAGAATTTCCCATTTGTCCAATAGGTAATCCAACATGCTCACCATCCGTTCGTAATTGAGCGTTAGGGTACTTTTCGTATAATGAATTTATATATGGAGTTTTTGCATTATAAACAGCTGAAACTTCTGGCTTTTGAGTAATTCCCCAACCGTCTAGAATCATTAAAATTACTTTTTTATTCATTGGTTTATGATTGAAATGTAAAAATACTAAAGATTTTTATGGAATAATTAAAATTTAACGAAACCGATTGCGAGTTGGACTGTAATCAATAATTAATAAGAGTATCTCTGAATATTTTTTTTGCTGTTTTTTTAAGGTCATTTTTTTTAGCCACATAATCTTATTTGTTAACTCTTTGAGAAATCTTCAATATTTTGTTTTCAATATTTAATTTTTACAAGCTTATTGGTTTTAAAATATTCATTTTTCATAAGTTTTGTCGCTAAATTTTAAGTGCTTTTTTTAGCAGGTTAATCTATTTTTTGTTTGTAGTTTTGCAAACTTTTTAAAAAAGATTAAAAGTGTGACATTCTTAGAAATAAGGTGTCAAAAACATGTAAAATTTGAATAACAAAATGAAAGTATTAAGAATTATTATCCCATTAGTAGCACTTGTTTATTTTACCAATATCCAACGAGGTTTTTCTCAAGATATTACAAGAGCACAAAAAAGAGAAATTAGAAATCAAGAAGAAGATATTCGTGTTAATGAAGAAATGCTTTTAAGTGGTATAAAAGGATTGGAAAGAATAAAATCTAGATTAGAAAAGGTAAAGAGTAAAGGAAGAATTTCGAAAGAAGAATTAGGCCGTAAGGAAAAGATAGTAAGAAGTGTAGAAGCAAGACTTGCTAGGCTTGATGGAAAAATAAACACACAGAAAGAAGCTTTACAAACGTATAAAGAAAGTATACAAGTAAATGTTGAAAAGGAAGTAACGCCAGTAGTCGAAGAAAAGACGACAAAAACTGCAAGTACAAATAATGAAGACTTAGCTGCTAGAGCAAAAAGAATTAAAGAGGCTAGAGAAAAGTTAGAGAGAGAAATGGAAGAGAGTAAAGCTGCATTTTTGAAGCAACAAGAGGAATTACGCAAGGAGAACCAAAAATTAGCGCAACTAGATAATCAACTGAAGGCAGAAAAAAAAGCAATTGAAGATAAGGTTTCTGCTGCAAAGAGAAGAAAAATAATGGAGTATGAAGATGATATTAGTGTTAATGAAGAAATGCTAATTAGTGGTAAAGAAGGTTTAAACAGAAAAAAGAATCAATTAGAGAAGGCTAAACAAGAAGGAGCTTTAACTACTGAAGATGTAACAAGAAAAATGTCGATCATCAAAAGAATAGAAAAAAGATTAAACACATTACAAAGTGAAATTAATACTAAAAAAGAAGCGATGAATGCGCTAAAAGCATCTTAGTATTTTTTTCAAAATTTTAATATTTTAGTAAAAAGAGGAAATCATCTGATTCCCTCTTTTTTATTTATCATCTCTTTTTGTATTTTCGAATAGCTTTCTTAATTTTTTGAATTCTATTTTCTGGATCTGGATGTGTGCTCTGAAATTCGGGAGTCCTGTTTGGACCAGCTGCTGCTTTTAAAATTTCCATAACATTGATTAAGTACTTTGGTTCATAACCAGAATCTACCATGAGTTTCACCCCGATATCATCACTTTCTAATTCATCATTTCTACCATACTTCATATTAATAACATTTGCAATCGCTGCTGCACCTTGTGCGGTATTAGGATCAAATCCAACAGCAGCACCAGATAATAAACCTTGTGTTAAATCTTGTTTAGCCATTCGAGCTGCAGAATGTCTTCCTATAACATGACCAATTTCATGGCCAAGTACACCAGCAATCATATCTTGATTTAGACGACCATCTTGATTAACCAGTTTGGAGAACAGTGCAAAAGTTATAAAAATTTGGCCTCCAGGTAATGCAAAAGCATTAATGGCTCTTTCATCACGTAATAAATGAAACTCAAAAGGATAACCAGATTGTTTTGCTATCGAATTGGCAACTAACTTTTCACCAATAGCATCTATAATTTGTTGATATTGCTTATTTGGGTGTAAGCCGCCATGTTGTTGTGCCATTTGAGGAGCAGAGCTTAAACCAATAGCTATTTCTTCTTTAGGAGAAATCGAAATATGTTGTTTTTTACCAGTATACGGATTTGTTTCTGCACTAGAGCAATATTTTATAAGAGCAAATAAAGCAATAGCTGCTCCAATTAATAATCGGATTTTAAATCCTCCTCTTCTCATTTTTTGGTTTTTTGTGTTTGAGTTAAATATACGAAATTCTAGTATTTTTAGTACTATTAATAAGTAAATGAGTATTTTTATAAACTCAATTTATTAAGACTTTAGCGTATGGAAACTCATTTTGAGCTAAACGATGTTACTAAAAAATTACCTAAACATTTACACAAGTTTGTTGTGAAACAACCTTACGAAGAATACACAGCGCAAAACCAAGCAGTTTGGCGTTATGTAATGCGAATGAATGTAGATTATTTAGGCAAAGTAGCACACGAATCTTATATAGAAGGTTTGGAGAAGACAGGGATTTCTATTGATACCATTCCAAAAATGGAAGGAATGAATAGAATACTCAAAGATATAGGTTGGGCAGCAGTTTCTGTAGATGGTTTTATTCCGCCAAATGCCTTTATGGAATTTCAGGCTTATAATGTGTTAGTTATTGCTTCAGATATGCGAACAATAAATCACATTAAATATACTCCTGCACCAGATATAATTCATGAAGCAGCAGGGCACGCGCCAATAATAGCAAATCCTGAATATGCAGAATATTTACGTAGATTTGGGGAAATTGGAGCAAAAGCAATTTCTTCAGCAAGAGATTATGAAATGTATGAGGCTATACGTTTGTTGTCAATCTTGAAAGAAAATCCGAATTCGTCCGTTAAAGAAATCCAAGAAGCTCAAGAGCAGGTAGAATGGCTACAAAATAATATGGGCGATCTTTCTGAGATGGCGCAGATACGTAACCTACATTGGTGGACAGTTGAGTATGGACTTATAGGAAGCCTCGAAAATCCTAAAATTTATGGAGCAGGTTTACTTTCTTCAATAGGTGAAAGTGCATGGTGTATGCAAGATGAAGTAAAAAAAATCCCATATACACTACAAGCTTCAAATGTGAGTTTTGATATTACAAAACCACAACCGCAACTATTTGTAACTCCCGATTTTGCACATTTGAGTTTAGTTCTTGAGCAATATGCTAATACTATGGGTATACGTAGAGGTGGTTTAAGTGGTGTTAGAAAGTTAATAGATTCAAAGAATTTAGGAACAATAGAATTAACAACAGGAGTTCAAATTTCAGGAGTCTTTTCTAATGTTATCTCAGATGAAAGAGACCGTCCAATTTATATTCAGACTAATGGAGGTACAGCTTTAGCTAATAGAGATAAAGAATTAATTGGTCATGGTATCGAATACCATGCAGAAGGTTACGGAAGTCCTATCGGTAAATTAAAGGGGATTAATATTCCTATAGAGAATATGAGTCCAAGAGATCTGGAAGCTTACGGTATTTATGAAGGTAAAAAGGTTACGCTGGAATTTGAAGGAGGAATAAAAGTAGAAGGAGAAGTAATCACAGGAACAAGAGATTTAAGAGGTAGGATTCAATTAATATCGTTTAAAAATTGCACAGTAACACATTTTGAGACGTTACTTTTTCATCCAGATTGGGGTATTTATGATATGGCAGTTGGTGTAGAAATAGTTTCTGCTTATGCAGGACCAGCAGATGTAACTTCTTTTGAAAACCTTGGAAAGGTTTCAGAAACTAAAACACACAAGATTGAGTACTCAGAGGCTGATAAGGAGTTGTATAAATTGTACGAGCAAGTACGTCAAATGAGAGAAGAGAATGGAAGTACTGAGGATACTCTAAGAGTTGTTTTTGAGAAAATTAAAGAAGCACACAAAAGTGATTGGTTGTTAGCAATCGAGCTTTACGAGCTTTCAGTAATTAATAATTATTCAGTACAACATGATATAGAGCGTTATTTGACTACTTTAAAAGAAAATAAGGATTACAAAGAGCTTATTGAAAATGGATTATATTTGTTATCTAAAACTGAAGTAATTTAATAATGAGTTTTTTAAATTTATTTAGAAGAAAAAATATGAGTAACGAAATTCAAGAATATTTAAAGAAAGAAGCAGTAGTTCTAGATGTTCGTACATTAGAAGAATGGAACGAAGGTCATAGTGAGGGAGCAAAACATATCGTATTAAATACAATTCCTGAACATATTGAAGAAATCAAATCATGGAATAAGCCTGTTATTGCTGTATGTAAAAGTGGAGGAAGAAGTGGACAGGCTACTGAATTCTTACAAGGTCATGGAGTTGATATTATTAATGGAGGTCCTTGGGGTAATGTAGATCAATACTTATAGAACAATACATTTAACTATAAAAAAGAGCATTCAAACTATTAATTTTGAGTGCTTTTTTATTTTTTAATTAGGAAGACACTTGAGTTCTAAATTCTCTGACTGTTAAAACTTCATAAAAGGAAATTTTTTTAATAATACTGTCTTTTTCTCCTCTAGTTTCTGTAGGAATTTTTGATGTGCATCTGAATTTGGATTAAAAGGTCTATGTGCTATTCCTCGTTGTATCTCTTCAATTTTTATTAAAGTTTCTAGAGTAATTTCAGAAAACCAAGTCTCTGTAAACTTACTCCATATATAATTTATGGCAGTTGTGTTAGGGTGAATCATATCATCATTATAGAAGCGATAATCACGTAATTCATCCATCATAATCTCGTACGAAGGAAAATAAAAAATATGCTTTCTAGGCTCCATTAAACGGTGAATACCAGTTAATAAATGTGATTTACTTTGTTGGTTTTCTATAAAACCATCTTTTAAATGTCGCACAGGAGAAACTGTAAAAATAATAGTAGTTTTAGGGTTAACCGATTTTATGAGTGAACAGATATTAGCCAAACTTTCTTCAACTTCATCAGTAGATAAAATTTCCTTTAAAAACTGTTTTTGAGGTACCTTGTGACAGTTAGCAACAATAATATCCGATTCAATAAAACGATATACCCAAGCCGTACCTAATGTGATAATAATATGAGAGGTGTTTTGAATATATTGATAAAGCGATTGTGTAGCTTTATTTAAAGATGAAACTAAATTATCTTTATTTGATGAACTTAAGCTTGAGTGAGCTTCAAAACAATGCCAACGTTCGTTTAATTCAAAAATATCTTTTTCAGTATATTCTTTTTCATTTATAACATGTGTAATTAAACTTTCTATAGCTTTAGGATGAAATAGAATACCAAATGGATTTTGAATGCTCTGAAACTTGTAGTATGATAATTTATCTCCAATATTTTCAGAAAAACAAGAACCTAATAATAATAACTTAGAATTATAGTCTATTTGGTTATGTACTTGTTTTGAAATTGGTACTAGAGTTCTGAAATTCATGAGAATACTATTTAAGAAGGTATAATGTTAGTTTTAGTGTGGTTTATAAAGTTAACATAATTACTCTGTTTCCTCCACTAACTTATCATTTTTCCAGATACCTTTAGCTTTTATTTTACCCTTTTTATCATAATAAATGCCCTTTCCTTCTCTTTTATCATCTTTCCATTCTCCTATAAACTTTTTGCCATTTTTCCAAAAGTAGGTTCCTTTTCCATTCCTAAGGTCATTTTTATAATCTCCTTCATAATGTTCTCCATCAGCCCAATAAAAAACACCTTTTCCATTTCTTTTATTATTTTTCCAACCTCCTTCATATCTACCTCCTGTATCAAATAGAGCTATTCCATAGCCATTTGCTTTTTCTTTATAGGTTTTACCTACATAATGAAGTATATGTTTCTTAGTGCTTTTAAATTTTAAATATTGTAAAGAAGGTTTTGAATTAAGCTTATTTTTAAAATAATTCAATTGTTTCTTTACATTTATTAAAGCATTGTACAGAGAATCGTAACTTTTAGAAGTTACCAAATTAGCATCAGATTTTTTTAATGCTCTTTTGTTATTATTGAATATATTATTCCTGTTATTCTCTACACCAGTTTGTTTCTTTAAATCTATAAATTGTTTTGCTATTTGTATACGGAATTGCACGTAGTCTATGTCTGGTTTATATAAAGAATCCTGAAAATTTTCTTTGTAAGAAACTAAAGCTGTTTCATATTCTCCTTTTATTAATAAAGAGTCTATATGAGTCAAGTTATCTTCTTTGTTTCTTTTTTCTTTGAGCAGAGAGTAGTCTGATTGTAATTCTGTAATCTCTTTTTGAAGGTCATTCTGTTTCACACCAGTATAAATAGTGTTAGTAGTTAGAGAAATGAATAATAAAAAAGATATAAAAATTATAGTTTTTGATATTTTCATAATTTTTTAAAAAATTAATCATCCATATGGATTGATGGAATTTTATTTTTAATATTTCTAGAATCAAGAGAAAAATACATATGAAACCTCGCTGTCCAACTTTGTTTAAAGAGAGTTGCGTCTTCAAGGGTTTGTCCATGAGAATACATAATCCCTGTAGCTAATGTAAGTCTTGGACTAACAATGTATCCCAAAGACATATGCAATCTTAAATCTTCCATTATACTACCAGCCACAGGTTTTCCACTTTGTAAAATTAATTCTGCTTCAGGGGAAGCATAAAAAGTTTTGGGTTTGAATGTAGTAGAATTTAAAGGGATTTTGGCTTTAAACATATAACGCCATCGATTCCTAAAAATATATTTACTATTCTCCTTAAATTTTTTAGTCCATCTATGTTCAATACGAATACGATGATAAAAATACATCGATGAAATGGGTGAAGCAAACATATATTGATGCCATATTCTCCATTCAGGTACTAAATTTTTATCTGTTGAATTTTCATTTGTATTGAAGTTAAATCTTAAAACACCACCAAGACTAATATTAAAGTTTTTAGAATAGATATACCCTATTGCGTGTCTGTTATAAACCTGAGCTATTTGTCCAACAAAAGGATTGTTTTCGGTTTCTTGGAAACGGAAATGTGTTTGTGCTACCCAATAAAAGCGATTCGATAATCTAATATTACCATAAGTGTTTATCCAAGTTTTAGTAATAGGTTCTTTAAATTTAGATGTTAAAGAGGTTTGTTGTGCGTGTATTGAACATGAAACATATGAGAGAAAGATAAAACATAGTTTTATATGATTATTCATTTGTAAATAACTTATTTGTAGTTCTTAATGTGAGGAAAATTATATAATTAACTATAATAGAAAATTAATTTTAGGATTATTAATTTTCTATAAACGTAAGTAGTTTTTGTTTATTATAAATATTGAAAATATATAATTTGAAGTCAGGGTATGGTATAATACTAAAGCTAAACTTTATTCCTCTTTAATAAGGGTTAAAAAGGAATAAAGTAACTGAAAGTCTAATTTTCTAATTAAAAATTTAAACTATATATTCTTTTGCTTTTTCTAAAACTTTAGGTATTCCACCAGGGTTTTTCCCGCCAGCAGTAGCAAAGAAATTTTGACCACCACCACCACCATGGATGTATTTTCCTAATTCTCTAACAACCTTACCAGCATCGTAACCTTTATTATTAGCTAAATCTTTTGAGATATAGCAGGTTAACATTGCTTTTTCTTTAGTTGGAGCAGTAGCAAATAATATAAATAGATTGTCAACTTCTCCTCCTAATTCAAACATTAGGTTTTTAATACTATTAGCATCTAAATCAACTTTAGTTGCCAAGAAGTTTACACCATTAATTTCAGAAATTTGATTTTTCAAATCCCCTTTCATATTCATAGCTTTATCTTTTAAAAGCTGTTCAATTTGTTTTTTCAGTAAAGCATTTTCCTCTTGCAAAGAGCTAACAGATTTTGTAAGATCTTTAGGGTTTTTTAATGCTTCTTTTACTGAAATAAAATTACGCTCAATAGTTTCAAAGTACTCACCAACAGCAACATTTGTAATCGCTTCAATACGGCGAATACCAGCAGCAACTGCTCCTTCAGACTTTATTTTGAAATACCATATGTCTCCAGTTTGTTGCACGTGAGTTCCTCCACATAATTCCATGGATTGTCCGAAACGTATCGCTCTAACACTATCTCCATATTTTTCACCAAACAAAGCAATAGCACCTTCATCGACAGCTTGCTGCATAGGAATATTTCTTTTTTCTTCTAAAGAAAGATTTTCACGGATACGAGCATTTACAAACGCTTCAATTTCTTGTAATTGATCTTTAGAAACCTTAGAGAAATGAGAAAAATCGAAACGTAGATAATCTGGACCTACTAGTGAACCTTTTTGTTCTACATGTGTTCCTAATATAGTGCGTAATGCTTGATGTAATAAATGTGTTGCCGTGTGATTACTGGCAGATAAACGTCTAAATTCTTTATCAACTACAGCTGTTAAAGAGTCACCTAAATGCTGTGGTAAATTCTTAGCGTAGTGAATAATCACATTATTTTCTTTTTTAGTATCTAAGATATAAATTACATCTCCGTTTGCTGTTTCTATATATCCTTTATCTCCAACTTGACCACCACCTTCAGGGTAAAAAGGAGTCATGTTAAAAACCAATTGATATTGATCTCCTCCTTTTTTTGTAGTTACTTTTCTGTAACGGGTTAATTTTACCGTTACTTCCAAAGTATCGTAGCCTACAAACTCTTCAGTTTCATCTTCAATTAATGTTATCCAGTCTCCTGTTTCACTTGCGGAAGCAGCACGAGAACGGTCCTTTTGTGCTTTTAAACCTTGGTCGAATTCATCTTTATTTACACTATATCCTTTTTCACGTGCAATTAACTGTGTTAAATCTAAAGGGAATCCATAAGTGTCGTATAGTTCAAAAGCTCTTTTACCAGAAATCATTTTGTCCTCTGTAGTTTCAATGATTCTATCTAAAAGTATCAACCCTTGATCTAAAGTTCTAAGGAAGGATTGCTCTTCTTCTTTAATAACATTATGTACTAAAGTGTCTTGTTTACGAATTTCAGGAAAAGCATCACCCATTTGATTAGATAGTGTTTCCGTTAACTTATAAATAAATGGTTCTTTTACATTCAAGAAAGTAAAACCATAACGAACTGCACGACGTAAAATTCTGCGAATCACATATCCAGCTCCATTATTGCTAGGTAACTGACCATCAGCAATAGCAAAGGCAACAGCTCTAATATGATCAGCAATTACGCGAATGGCAACATCAACTTTTTCATCTTTTCCATATTGAACCCCTGTAATTGTTTCTATTTCACGAATTAATGGAGTAAAAACATCTGTGTCATAATTAGACTGAACTCCTTGAAGAACCATACACAGACGCTCAAATCCCATTCCAGTATCAATATGTTTCGAAGGTAATTCTTCTAAAGTACCATTAGCTTTACGATTGTATTGCATGAATACTAAATTCCATATTTCTACAACTTGAGGATGGTCTTCATTAACCAAAGATTTACCGTCTACTTTAGCTTTCTCCTCTGCAGAACGAATATCAACGTGAATTTCAGAACATGGACCACACGGACCTTGTTCTCCCATTTCCCAGAAATTGTCCTTTTTATTACCCATTAAAATACGATCTTCTGGAATAATTGCCTTCCATAAATCGTATGCATCTTGATCTAAATTAGTTCCATCTTTCTTATCACCTTCAAATACGGTTACATACAATATATCCTTTGGGATTTTATATACTTCTGTAAGTAGCTCCCAAGCCCAATTAATAGCTTCTTTTTTGAAATAATCACCAAAACTCCAGTTACCCAACATTTCAAACATCGTATGGTGGTAAGTATCGTAACCTACTTCTTCTAAATCATTATGCTTTCCAGATACACGTAAACATTTCTGAGAATCAGATATTCTGGTAGTTTTAGGTGTTGAGTTTCCTAAGAAATACTCTTTAAAAGGAGCCATTCCAGAATTTGTAAACATTAAAGTAGGATCATTTTTCAATACCATTGGTGCTGAAGGAACGATTTCATGCTGTTTAGACTTGAAAAATGCTAAAAACTGAGCTCTTATATCTTGAGATTTCATTAGGATATTTAGTTAAAAAAAATTTAATTAATAAAGGACAGAATACTGAATAATAAAACATTTCATACATTTGTATGTCTAACAACAGTGTCTATCTCTACAAAGGACACAAAAATACTACATTTGGCCTTATGGCAAAAGTAAAATATTATTATGACCCTGAGACGCTTTCATACCAACAAATCGAGGTAAGAAAGCGAGATAAATTTAAGAACACCTTTATAGGTGTTTTAGGTGTTGCATTAGTTGCTTTTTTAGGGTTTGTTGTGCTAAGTCAATTTTTAGAATCTCCAACAGAAAAAACACAAAGAAGAGAGTTAGAGAATTTAAAATTACATTATGAATTACTGAGTAAAAGAATGACTCAAACTTCAGATGTGCTTACAGATTTACAGGAACGTGATGATTATATTTACAGAACTTATTTTGAAGCAAACCCAATACCAGAGGAACAAAGAAAAGCGGGATTTGGAGGTGTAAATAAATATAAAAATTTAGAAGGTTTTGATAATTCAGGAATGATTAAAGATGTAACCATGAAATTAGATATTTTGTCTAAGCAAATTGTGGTTCAGTCTAAATCATTAGATGAAATTGTTCAATTAGCAAAAGAGAAAGAACTAATGCTTTCTTCTATACCAGCTATAAAACCTATTAAAAATGAAGATGAAACGAGAATGGCATCTGGTTATGGTATGCGATTACATCCTATTCTAAAATCATGGAGAATGCATAATGGGATGGATTTTACGGCACCAACAGGAACGCCTATATTTGCCTCAGGAAACGGGAAAATAACACGATCGGCACGTAGTGCTACATTTGGGAAGGTAGTATATATTGAGCACGGTTATGGTTACAAAACAATTTACGCTCATATGAGTAAAATTGTGGCAAAAAGAGGGCAGAAGGTAAAGCGAGGAGATTTAATAGGATATGTTGGAAACACAGGAAGATCAGCTGCTCCACACCTACACTATGAAGTACATAAGAATGGAAGACCAGTAAATCCTATTTACTATTATTACGGAGACTTGTCTCCAGAAGAATTTCTTGCCATGCAAAAGGCATCCCAAGAATTACGACAATCTTATGATTAAATTATAACCTTGATAATAAAGATTGTTTATGCACATCGATTTACCTAAGAAAAGATACTACAAAATAGGAGAAGTTGCTAAAGCTTTTGAAGTAAATACTTCACTTATTCGTTTTTGGGAAGGAGAATTTGATATTATAAAGCCTAAGAAAAACTCAAAAGGTAACCGACTATTCACTTCATTAGATATAGAAAATTTCAAACTGATTTACAATTTAGTAAAGGAACGAGGTTTCACACTCGAGGGAGCAAAACAGAAGCTTAAGCAAAACCCCGAGAAAGTAATAGGCAATCAAGAAATTATTAGTAGATTAGAAGCTGTTAAAGCAGAATTAATAAAAATCAAAAATCAATTAGAGTAACCAAAAAATCGAGATTATGAAGAAATGGATAGTACCAGTTTTAGTAGTGTTAGGAATAGTAGTAATATTAGGTTCTAGCTATAATGGAATGGTAGAATTACGTAATGACGCAGAAACTGCGTGGGCTAAAGTTGAAAGTTCGTACCAGAGAAGAAATGATTTAATAGGAAATTTAGTTAAAACTGTTCAAGGTGCAGCAGATTTTGAAAAATCTACATTAACAGAAGTTATTAATGCTAGGGCTAAAGCTACACAAACAACAATTAACGCTGGTGATATAACTCCTGAAAATATAGCAAACTTTCAAAAAGCACAATCTGGATTAAGTGGAGCTTTGTCTCGTCTGTTAGTTTCTGTAGAACGTTATCCTGATTTAAAAGCAAATAGAAACTTTTTAGAATTACAAAGTCAATTAGAAGGAACAGAAAATAGAATCAATGTTGCAAGAGATCGCTACAATGATGAAGTAAATGAATATGATACTAAAATAGATAAGTTTCCGGGGAATTTATTGGCTGGTATATTTGGTATGAAACAAATGCCACGTTACAAATCAGATGCAGGTTCTGAAAAAGCACCTAACGTAGATTTTAAATTTTAAATAGATGTCTAAGGTAGAAGATTTTCTTTCAGGAAAAGAAGAAGAGGAAATCGTTGAAGCTATAAGGCAAGCAGAACGAGAAACTTCTGGTGAGATTAGAGTACACATTGAAAAAACTACTCCAATTCCTCATTATGATAGAGCGCTAGAAGTTTTTCAAATGCTGAAGATGTTCAATACGAAGCAGCAAAATGGAGTATTACTATACATTGCCGTTGATGATCATAAATTTGTGATTTATGGTGATGAAGGTATCGATAAGGTAGTTCCAAAAGATTTTTGGAAAACAACTAGAACTACTATCGAGAAACATTTTAAGTCTGGAAGTTTCAAAGAAGGTATTATTGCTGGTATACTAAAAGCTGGGCAAGAACTGAAAGTACACTTTCCATGGCAAATTAATGATGAAGACGAATTACCAAATGAAATTTCAAAAGGCTAAATGAAAAAGAAGTTACTATATAAATTGCTATTTGTTTTTCTTGGATTGTGCTATGTCCAAAATACTTATGCACAATTTGAAATCCCTAAAAAACCAAAGTTTCAAACTAGTGTTTACGATTACATAGGTTTATTATCTAGAAGTGAAAAAATTAACTTAGAAAATAAGCTTGTTCGGTATTCGGATAGTACTTCTACGCAAATTGTTGTGGCCGTCATAAATACCACTAAAGGTGAAGAAATAGGATATTTAGCAACAAACTGGGCTCATGAATGGGGTATTGGACAAAAAGATAAAGACAATGGTATTTTTGTGCTGTTAGCTAAAGACGACAGAAAAATAACAATTAGAACAGGCTACGGAACAGAGCATTTATTGACTGATTACAGATCTAGGCAAATTATAGAATATGATATTTTACCTTATTTCAAAAAAGGAAATTACTATGCAGGATTAAATAGCGGTACAGATGCTATTTTCAAAGTCATGCAAGGAGAATACGAAGGAACTCGAAAAAGATCAAGAGGTAAAGGAGTTTCTGGGTTCAGTCTGTTTGTCTTCGCAATCATTATCATTATATTTTTTATTATTATTTCCAGAGGAGGTAAAGGAAATGGTGGCAGACGGAATTATCGAGATTCAGATTCTAGAGGACTTTTAGAAACAATTATTCTTAGCAATGCAGGTAGAGGAAGCTATGGAGGAGGAAGTTTCGGTGGAGGTGGTTCGTCTGGCAGCTTTGGCGGTGGTGGTTTTGGTGGCGGTTTTGGCGGCGGCGGTTTTGGTGGCGGTGGTGCTACTGGTGGATGGTAATGATATCCTTCACAGTTCAATTAACTTTACATAACCTTTAGGAAAACTAATAGGTGTAATTATGTAAAATATTTAATACATAAGCATAATGGCAACCAATATAAAACGTAGAAATTTTTTAAAGAATTCATTACTAGCGGCTGGAGGAATCATTTTAGTTCCAAATTTCATTAGTTGTAGTAGTGATACTGATAAGTTAAGTTTTCCTATTCCTTCAAATTTAACAGAAAAAAACTTTGAACAGGGTGTTGCAAGTTTTGATCCAACAAACTCACAAGTAATAATTTGGACACGATATACAACAGAAAGTTCTTCTGTAAAGTTAACTTGGCAGTTAGCAAAAGATGCCGATTTTAAAGATCTAGTTCGTCAAGGAGAAGTTAATACAGATGCATCTAGAGATTTCACAGTAGCCATAGAAATAAAAGATTTAGCAGAAAATTTAAAATTATATTACAGATTTGTTAATGTTTCTGAAGGAACAACGTCTCCAGTAGGAGAAACACTTACTTTTGGAGCATCAACAACGCAAGTAAAACTAGCAGTCGCATCTTGTGCGAATTACGCTTCAGGATATTTTAATGCATATGAAGCCATACAGAAATCAGACGCTGATGTTGTAGTTCATTTAGGAGACTACATATATGAGTATGGAGAAAATACATATGGTTCACTAAGAAAGCCAGAGCCATCTGGCGAAATAATTTCTATAGATGATTACAGAACACGATATCGTCAGTATAGATCAGATAAAAAATTAAAAGAATTACATCAAATGAAACCTTTCATTTGTGTGTGGGATGACCACGAAGTAACTAATGATACGTATAAAGATGGTGCAGAAAATCACCAAACCAATGAAGGAGATTTCGAAATTAGGAAACAAGTAGCATTGCAGGTATACAGCGAGTATTTACCTAACACGACCAATATAGCAGATAATTCTATTATTTACAGATCTTTACAGATAGGTAATTTGTTAGATTTAATTATGTTAGATACTAGAGTTGTAGGTCGAGACAAGCAGTTAAGCTATGCTGACTATACAAGCGCTTCAGGTTTTGATGCTGTCGGTTTTCAACAAGCTTGGTTAGATCCTTCAAGAACATTACTGGGAAGTGCACAAAAAAACTGGTTAAAGAATGAAATGGCTAAATCTAGTTCAACTTGGCAAATTATAGGTCAACAAGTATTAATGGGTAAGATGTTGATACCAGCAGAATTATTATCACTTTTTGGAACTCCAGCACTTCAAACCACATTAGCAGAATTAGTAGTTATTAAATCAAGATTATTACAAGGAGATCCAACGGTTACGGCAGCAGAAAAGGCAAGAGTTACAACAGTATTACCATATAATTTAGATGCTTGGGATGGGTATTATGTTGAGAGGGAAGAAATTCTCGCTACTTTTGAAGGAAAGAAAGTAGTTGTTTTGGCTGGAGATACACATAATGCTTGGCAAAGCGACTTAAAAACAGGAGCTGGAGTAAAAGATTAGCAACTAGTTCAATCTCTTCTCCAGGGTTAGAAACCTATTTAGGAATTGCAGATACTTCTCAGTTAGAAGGAGCTCTCAAATTATTAATTGATGATTTAAATTATTTAAATGCATCAGATAGAGGTTTTATGAAATTATCGGTAACTGCTGGAGGAATAACAACAGATTGGGAGTATGTGAACTCTGTGACTTCGGAGATGTTCGTTTCTACAGTTAAAAATACGATTAGTATATAAACTTCCAAGACTTCCAATAAAACAAAAAAATCTCTGAAATTTTCAGAGATTTTTTTGTTTACCTTAGTATTATGAAAAGAATTATTGTATTGCTTGTAATGAATATGTTATTTAGTTGCTCTAATTATGGGCAATTAAAATTGAAAGCAAACTTACCTAAAAAATTAAAAGAAGCATCGGGTATAGTATGCGGAGTTGGTAATGATGTGCTTTGGATGCATAATGATGGAGGAAATAAAAACGTATTATATCAGGTAAATGGTAAAGGAAAAATTCAAAAGACTTTAAAGGTAAAAGCAAAAAATACAGATTGGGAAGACATCGCTTCAGATGATGATGGGAATTTATACATAGGTGATTTTGGTAATAATGCAAATTCACGAGACGACTTAGTTATCTTAAAATTAAAAAAGGAAGATTTAGTAGACAAAAAAAACATAGAAGTAACAAAAATAAAATTTTACTATCCCAACCAGAATAAATTCCCACCAAAAAAGAAAAAACGTTTTTTTGATGCTGAAAGCTTATTGTATTTTAATAACTACCTGTATATCTTTACTAAAAGTAGAGTGAAAAAAGAATACGGAAAAACTAGCCTTTACAAGATACCAGCTAAAGCAGGAAGGCATGAAGCTATATATATATCTAGTTTTAATAATTGTAATAAAGCAAATTGCTGGATAACGGCTGCATCTATTTCGAAAGATAAAAAGAAGGTAGCACTACTAACTCATAATACGGTTTTATTATTTACTGACTTTAAGAGTGATAACTTCCTCAATGGTACACTAAAAAAGTATAACCTTGAACATACTTCTCAAAAAGAAGGGTTAGATTTCAAGGACAATAATACACTTTACTTAACAGATGAAAGAGCTCATGGTAAAGGAGGTAAATTATATGAGTTGAAATTAGAATAGTTCTCTAGAGTACTGATTACATATTTATTACCTTTAATTATTAAATGTTAATTTTTTGGTAACTAGTTGTTATACCAAAACAATTTATATCTTTGTATTTGAAAAAAGATTGTTTAATTAATTGCTAAAGCTACTATTTTATGAGAAAATTAGTTTTATGTGCCATATTTATGGTTCATAGTTTTATTGTATTTGCACAACTTTCAGGAAACGAATACGAAGGACCAAAATTACCTACATTTGTACCAACATCACCAGAAACAGCCTCTTTATTAAAATACCAAGAGACACCAGTTTCTCATTATACGGGAGTACCTAATATTAGTATTCCAATATGTGGTATTCAAGGAAGGACAATTAATGTGCCAGTTTCTTTAAGCTATCATGCAGGAGGGATAAAGGTAAATGAAGAAGCTTCGTGGGTCGGATTAGGGTGGAATTTAAACGTAGGTGGTCAAATTACACGAGTTATGCGAGGTTTACCAGATGATACACCAACAAAAGGATACCTTCATACAAATACTAAGGTTTCTTATATTAAAGGTTTAACAGCTTCACAGAGGACACCATATATGATTGCCAGCGAGCAAGGAGAACTGGATACGCAGCCGGACGAGTTTTCATTTAGTTTCATGGGGTATTCAGGGAAGTATGTATTCAATCAAACTAGGAATTCACTAGGGCCAAAAGGTCAAATTATCCAAATACCAAAGAGTGATTTAATTATATCTCCAAAGTTTGCAGGAACTAAAATTACAAGTTGGCATGTTACAACTCCAGATGGTACGTTGTATAAATTTGGTACTACAGCGTCATCTAGAGAGGAATCTACAGATTTGGGAGATTTTTGGTTCTTACACGACGGACAAGATGGGCAAATATCACAAGGTTCTAATCCCATAGGGAATTTTATTAATTCATGGAAATTAACGGAGATACGTAGCGTTCAAAATGATGTTGTAACTTTTGAATATGATAAGTTCAGTACAAATGACTGTATGATCTCATTACAAAGAAGCTTAATTATTCAAAGAGGAGTTCAAGATCAGGTGAGAACTAAGTTTACTTCTTCTACAAGAAATAATAGTTATTTAAAGAAAATTACTACAGTTAACGGAACCTTAGAGTTTGAACTGACAGGCAGGCAAGATGTAAACGGTCAAGGTAAGGCATTACGTAAAATTATATTAAAGAATAACTTTAGTAATACTCCTGTAAAATCGGTAGATTTTGTTACAGATTATTTTACAAGTGCTGCTATTCCAAGTAGCTTATTTTATTATGATTGTGCAGGCTTGGTGAATAAACAAACGTGGAGAAAACGATTACGTTTGCAACGTATAGAATTTAAAGGGAATACAAATATCAGAGATCATAACTATAGTTTTTCATACAATACAAATATAAACTTACCGCACCGATACTCTCACGCACAAGATTTCTGGGGATATTACAACGGTCAGGTGAGTAATGAACACAGTTTACCGGAAGGACAATATAAAGCATTATTAGGCGGTAATTTTTATTTTGATGGAGCAAACAGAACAATTCACCCAGAGTATGTTAGCGCTAATATGTTAACTTCTGTTGTATATCCAGAAGGAGGAAGAACAGTATTTGAATATGAGAATAACCGCTACAATACCGTAGACCAATCTTCCTCTGGAGGAGGTTCATCAACGGTAAATGAGTATCGCATCGTAAATGATATCTTCTCATCAAGCAATAGCTCGTATTCAGAAAGTTTTGTTGGTTATCCAAAGCGTGAGTATTATTCAAGTTTTATAACCGTCGAGGATATGGTTTCCAATACTTTTGAAGTTGAAACCTATAGTAATTCATGTGCAACAACTGCAAATCAGTTAGGTTGCGATCGTTTACTAAGATTATTAAAATATTCAAGTAAAAGAGATACGAACCCAGTAGAGGTTTGGCGAGATGTACCTAATTTAAATAGGTATAAGCAGCAGTTACCGTTAACTAATGGTTTGTATAGGTATGTATATACAATTACTAAAGATAATTTTACTCCCGATGATTACTTTGTGGTAAACTCTTCATACAAACAAGAAGTAACTAATACCGGTGGAATAAGCGGTGGAAATGGAGGAACTACAGTAGGTAATTACGGACCTGGTTTAAGAATTAAAAAAATAACAACTCAAAATGAAATTAACGAGACGATTAATTTCAAGGAATATGAGTATTTAAAGTACAATGGGAGTAGACCTACAAATGTATCGAGTGGTATTTTAGCGGCTTCTCCATTTCATTCGTATTATATGCCATCTTATGGAGTAATACATTCATCATCTATAGTTCCTTTATTCAATACCAAAGGAAGTGCAATGAATTATCGTTTCGTTCAAGAGCGTATAACAGATGCAATAACAAATACAAGTAAATTCAATAGGTTTGTATATTCACACAACAGATCAACGGCCAATTACCCTACCGTTCCTATCCAAGGAGACTGGTTACGAGGGAATTTGATGAATTCAGATTATAATAATTATAGTTCAATGACCAATAATTATGATGTATTTTATGCAAATTCTCCTGAAGAGGGAAATCATTTTGAATTTTCAGAGTCAATCACACCTACCATTTACGCATTGAGTAATAATGATTTTCCTATTCCTTTTTCATTATTGTACAGGAAAATACAAACAGGAGCTACTTTAGTAAAAGAGGTAACAAGTTTAGATAAGCGCACAGGTAGCGTGATGGAAACCAAGACAGAGTATAGTTATGGATCAGATTATTTAATGCCTAAAGAAGTAAAAACAACTAATAGTAGAGAAGGTTACAGACGCATTAAGAACTCATATGCAGCAGATGTAAATAATACAGTGTTATTAGCGGCAAATAGAATTTCAGAGCCGATTAAAGTAGAAGTATTTGAAAAAATAAGTCACGATGTTCCAGAAGAGAAATTATCTGAACAGTATACGGTTTACGAGGATTTTACTGGGAACTACATGCCAGAAATTATAAAGACAGCCAAAGGAGTTGGAACTTTAGAAGATAGAATTGTATATCATAGTTATGACAGTTTTGGACATCCAACAGAGGTTAGTAAGAAAGATGGAACAAGGATTGTTTATATATGGGGCTATAATGATACTCAACCTGTAGCAAAAATTGAAGGAGCTAAATTAAGTGCTATTCCAATTACGTATTTAAACAATATAAAGAATGCCTCTAATATTGATAATGATAGGACGCAAGGTTATGTAGGAAGAGAAGGAAATGTACGTAAAGAGTTAAATAAATTGCTCCAGCTTACGGCTTTAAAAGATGCACAAATCACATTCTTTACCTATGATCCATTAGTAGGAGTAACTAGTATTACAGACCCAAGAGGAGAAACTATATATTATGAATATGATGCTATGAATAGGTTGGAGTTTGTAAAGAATTCAGCGGGTAATATATTAAAAGAGCACAAGTACAATTACAAAAATTAAGCTAAGAAAGATGAAAAAGTTAATACGATTAGTAATAATGGTAGTACCGTTATTGATGCACGCTCAAAACTCATCAACAAACAGTATCGTAACCAAAGTATATAAAGAAGCAAAGTCAGAACCTTTCATAGGACAAGATAAAGACACTGTGATGACTACAGTACAGTATTTTGATGCTTTAGGAAGATTACAACAAACTACAGCATTTGAAGCTGGAGGAAACTCAGTACGATCAAATGGTATTCCTATTGATTGGACAGTTAATAGTACAGGAACCTCATTTTACAACCGTAACGGCTCGTCAACTGAAAATAAGATTGTTCAAGGAATCACACCATTTGGAGGAACAGACTTATTATGGGAGTGTAAGCCAGATGCATCAAATAATGCAGATGGAGGTTGGAATACGGATAGTTTTACAATCGACAACACAAAAACGTATCGTTATTCTGTATGGGTAAAACGTACAGGATCCCAAAATGGGAATACCTACAGCGGAACTAGAAACGTAACGAACTTAAATGGTTCAGTAAACGATAATCCATACTTTTGGGCAGGAGATTTACCAGCGTTAAACAAGTGGTATTTAATTGTTGGTGTTATTCATCCGCATACCTTTGCTGCCAATCCTTTTGGTTACGATACAGGTTTAAGTGGAGTTTATGATACAAGTGGAAAAAAAGTATTAGACGGTACGGAGTTTAAATGGAAATCTAATAGTACTACAACAATTTTACGAAACTACTTGTATTACTCAACAGATACGAGTGTACGTCAATATTTTTGGAGTCCGTTATTTCAGGAAGTTGATGGTAAAGAACTTTCAGTGCTAGATATTGTCAATAGAGAATCGATATTAACATCAGAGCAAACGATTGAAGATATCACATCGCTAGTAGAATACGATGGCTTTGGAAGACCGATAAAAGAATACTTACCATATCCTGGTGATTTAAGAAATACAGCTTTGAGTAGCGAAAGTCCAGGCGATGCAGTAAATACGTATTACAAATACAAATATCCAAAGGATTTTGCAGGTGTAGATATTCCTCAAGTTAATGCATATTCAGAAAAGCGATATGATAATTCACCGTCTAATAGAGTAGTGCTTCAAGGAGCACCAGGAAAAGATTGGGGCTTATCCTTGGGAGGTTTAATAGGTAGCCCAATAGGAGGAACAGCAATTTCCGCGGGTCATCCTATATGGTTTTCACATAAAGGGAATATAGACAATGAAGTGAAGATGTATTATGTTACCACAGACGTATCAAGTACAACAAGTACAAAAACGTATATTCCTACTCTAGAAGGAGGAAGTTTATGGTACAAGAAAGATGAACTATATAAGACAGTAACCAAAGATGAAAACTGGCGACCTGAGTCAGGGAATGATCATACGACAGAAGAATTTAAGAACAAGAAGGGACAAGTACTACTAAAACGTACCTATAATAATGGACAGAAACACGATACGTATTATGTGTACGATTCATTTGGGAATCTAACATATGTATTACCACCAAAGGCGGAGGCAAATACAATCAAGCCAAGTACAGTGAAACTAAATGAATTATGTTATCAATATGTATACGATAACAGAAATCGTTTAGTAGAAAAGAAGATCCCAGGAAAAGGTTGGGAATATATTGTATATGATAGATTAGATAGACCAGTACTTACACAAGATGCTAAACAAAGAAGTAAGTTAACAAAAGAATGGTTGTTTACTAAATACGATGCTTTAAATAGAGTTGTTTATACAGGACTTTATAAGCATAATAGTACAAGAAACATAGTGCAATCTATGGTTAATAATCACAATACATTACATGAAGAAAAAGGAAATTATTTATATCATTACACAAATAATGCTTTCCCAAATACAATAAGTTACCTAGATATTTATACTATCAATTATTATGATGATTATGATCACTGGAAACATGGATTATCGGTACCTAATACTATCTACGGAACTTCATCAACATACAATACTAAGTCGTTATTGACGGGTGTCAAAACAAAGGTTTTAGGAGTTTCAGGAGAAGTTTGGATAATGCAAACTATAGGTTATGACTCAAAAGGAAGACAGGTGTATACGGCATCTAAAAATGAATATCTTAAAACTACTGATATAGTAGAAAGCAAACTACATGAACTCACTGGAAAGGTATTAGAAACAAGAACTACGCATACAAAAACTGG
>JAHDDQ010000203.1 GCA_020629275.1 Tenacibaculum sp.
AATATTCACTGGCAGGAATTTCAAAAGTACCGTGTTTAAAACGATCTTGTTTTTCTTCTAGTTTTGGTGTACATGAAACTGTGAATACAATAAAAAAAGTGATTAAATATCTCATTAAATTCCAGTGTAGTTAGATGGTGTAATTTGTTTTAATTCATTTTTAATAACATCACTTACCTCTAGAGTGTCAATAAAACTAGCAATAGTTTTTTGTGTAATTTTCTCGTTGGTACGTGTTAAGCCTTTTAAAGCTTCATAAGGGTTAGGATATCCTTCTCTTCTTAAAATCGTTTGAATTGCTTCGGCTGCAACTGCCCAATTATTTTCCAAATCTTCTTCAAACTTTTCTTTGTTCAATAATAATTTATTTAAACCTTTTAATGTAGAAGCAAAAGCAATTAACGTATGACCGAAAGGAACACCTATATTTCTTAACACCGTACTATCCGTTAGGTCACGTTGTAATCTTGAAACAGGAAGTTTTGCTGACAAATGTTCAAAAATAGCATTTGCAATACCTAAATTTCCTTCTGAGTTTTCAAAATCAATAGGATTTACTTTATGTGGCATTGCTGAAGAACCTACTTCGCCTTCTTTTATTTTTTGTTTGAAATAATCCATAGACACATAGGTCCAGATATCTCTATCCAAATCAATTAGAATTGTGTTCACTCGTTTCATAGCGTCAAATAAACTAGCCATGTGGTCGTAATGTTCTATCTGAGTGGTTGGAAACGAATGGTGTAACTCTAAAATTCCTTCTACAAAAGAAGTTCCAAAGCTTTTCCAATCTATAGTTGGGTATGCTACTTTGTGTGCATTGTAATTTCCCGTAGCCCCACCAAATTTTGCAGCATTTGGAATGTGTTGTAAGAATAATATTTGTTGGTTAATTCGTTCAACAAATACAAAAAATTCCTTTCCTAATCGAGTAGGAGATGCAGGTTGACCATGGGTACGTGCTAACATAGGAATATCTTCCCATTCTTCCGCAAGATCCGCCAATTTAGAAGCTAAACTGTCTAATGTTGGATAGTAAACTTCTTCAATGGCATCTTTAATAGATAATGGAATAGCTGTGTTATTGATATCTTGAGATGTTAATCCGAAATGGATAAACTCTTTATATTTTTCAAGGCCCAGAACATCAAATTTTTCTTTGATAAAATATTCAACAGCTTTTACATCATGATTTGTAGTACTTTCAATATCTTTTATACGTTGAGCATTTTCAGTAGAGAATTCTTCATATATTTTACGTAAACCTCCAAAAACTTCTTTATTAATATCACTAAGCTGAGGCAAAGGAATCTCACACAGTGCAATAAAGTATTCAATTTCTACTTTTACGCGATATTTTATAAGTGCTTCTTCTGAAAAGTAATCGGCTAATTGTGTTACTTTATTTCTATATCTACCATCAATAGGAGAGATGGCATTTAATGTAGTTAAGTTCATGTTAAATTGTTGTGTTGAAACAACAAAAATAGAAAAACCTGTGCTTATATGTTAGATAATTGAACAGTAATTTTAAACCCATTTTTTTTCGATCTAGTTTTACTAATTTACTTTCATGTAATTATTCCACCACAACTTTATACATTCTGTTTTTATTATGCTTAATAAAATAAATTCCTTTGTTTACAGCCTGAAATTTCAGTTCAGTTTGCCTTGAGTTTTTATTAAAATACACGGTTTCAAATTCCACAACCTGTCCAATACAACTGAATAATTGAAAAGTATCAGTACTATTGGTATTCGTTATAATAAAAGGATTTTCAGTGTTAATTGGATTAGGGTAAGCTAATTGTTCAGTTTTACTTTCCTCATAATAAGGCTTGAAGAATGTTGTTCCATAATTAAAAGCTTTCTTCCCTACAGTATCGCCTATAAAGCGACCAGGAATATCATCAGCAGGAGGATGAATTCCACCCCAAATCCTAGATAAACTGCATTGGTCAGAGGCGTCATAAAAAGTAGCCCATTGTAACTCAATGTCTTCACTAGGTCCTTCTTCAAATACGAGAAATTCATTTTTTTTAGCCAAATGTGTTCCCATACCGTTCGGAAAATATTCACTTCCAGTAAATAAAGTAAGTATAGTAGCAGCTGCTCTTGAAAATGTTGAATGACCCGAAACGAACCCAGCAAAAGGCGGAGTTACAAATGATGGCCTTTGATATGGCCACCAATCTTCGGCTAAAATCCAATCCACACCAGCATAATCAGTATTTGTATTAGTAACATATTCGTGGCCTTTCCATGTGTAAAGTTTTATTTTTCCTACATTTTCGTTTTGATTCCCACTTAAAGGGTCTCCAATTTCAACGATTTCTATTAAATCAGTAACAAGTGGAATTCCGTTTTCATTATAATTACTCAACGAATTGTCAGAGCTTTGTCCCAGATCGGCCATGTATCGTATGGAAGAGATAGGTCTTATGTAATCGTACCAACCTTTAACACTCCAAGCACTTATAGCAGCATCGTGCATTGCGCCACCTAATAAAAAGTAAGATTTTATATCCCATTCTAAATCAGAAATAGTTTGATTACTACCTGAAATTTTCTTCTCTGTTAATTCATCGCTTACTTTTTCGTTAAGAATACTATACCAATGTCCAGGAGGTGTTTCAGAATCTGGCCCATCTGCCCAAAATTCAGCAATAACTCGTGCATAATCACCTCTTTTTACTAGATTAGTTGAGTAAGGATTGTTTGTTATAGGATTCATAGTCCTTCCTTTGCCAATATCACCACCATCCTTTAGATTGTAAAAGTTAGAATAATTTGCGTATTCTTTAGGGAAATCATTAATACTAATATTTCCCATAGTAGCAGGAGAAATATCAATTAAAGTATTGTCTTCACTAGATAAATGTGCTCCCCATATAGAAACCAAAGAAAAGCCCCATTTATAAAATTCAGAAGTTATTGAATCGTTTAATAAAGGTGGACTATTTGGATCGTTATAAACCTTAAAATCATTACCATTTCTTGATTTAATTACGTAATCATTGTCTGTTAAGGCAAAAGGAGTAACATTTCCCCATTCTGCACTTAAAAATTCAGTAGCATTTCCACTAATAACATTTCCGCTTTGGTCAATGAAAACCTCAAGAGATAAAGGTTGCCATCTATCTGGATTGCTTAATGTACTATTTCCACTTTCAATAGGAATTAAAGCTTCATTCACAGGAGTATAATATGCATTAGAAAATCCATTGGCTTCATTAGCCCCGTCGGTAGCTCCGTATTCAATAATTTTAGAGGCTATGTAATTACCAAGCGTAATAGGATTGTTATCATTTTCATAATTTAAATCAGCATCATCAATATTTAAATCGAGAAAACTCATTAATTCATCCATGTATCTTTTAGTACGATCATAACCTGGTGATTCGTTAAATCGATGCCTCAAAATATTGTACATGGCATAACTTATCGTTTTAGTAAGTGCTGTATTTCCTAGAGTAGAAGTATTAAAAAGTGTGTGTACCTCATCACCATATTTTTCAGAAAAGAAAGGAGTTGCTTTATCCAAGTTATACAATGCCCATGCATCGTACATAGCGATCGAGGAGTGAAAAAGATTTCTGGCATGAACAGTTGGTCTAGCAAAATCGCCTCTAATACCTTCAAGAAGAACCTCATTCCATTGTCGAGCTATTGAATGAGATATATTTATGGAATGTTGCTGGCTATATAATGATAAATTTACTGAAAGGAAGATCAGAAAAATTGATATTCTTTTACTCATATTTGTCAAAGTGTCGTTAATGATATGAAATAGTTATTGTTCAAAAATAGTTAATTTTGTGTTAAAATATTAGAAACTGGTAGTAAAAAGAATGTTTAAAGTTGTGATCAATACAGCTTATTGTGAATTATCGATATACTTTCCCTTTTTTAATAACAACCTCACCTTGTTTTTCTAATTGTTTGATGGTTCGAATAACCGTTTCGACTCTTAAACCTAAAATATCAGAGATTTGTTGCCGTGTATAGATAATTTTGAAATCTGAGGTATAATTCTGATGGTTGGCTACTTCTTTTAAATAATCAAAGAATCGAAGTATGCGATGTGAGGGTTCATGACTAGAAATCTCTGAAGCTATAATGGCTTTATAGTATAATCGTTTTGCTAAATTTGAGGTGAAGTTTAAATGTATGTCTGTGTAATCGGTTAAAATCCTTAGAAAGTCAGATTTAGCAATTATTAGCAATTCGCTATCTGCTAATGTTATTGCGTTTGCAGGATATACTACATTGATAAATAAAGGAGGTTCACCAAAACTTTGTTGTTTGTAAAAAATTCCTTGTATAAATTCTTTACCTTCGTCATTGAAGTTACTCATTTTTACTGCGCCACTTATTATTTGATAATAATAGCGTGCATGATCATTTTCAGAAAAGATAATTTCACCTTTCTGAAATTGTTTAATAAAAGCATTATATTTTTTTAAAATTTCTTGTGGTATCATTATGATTTAAGTCATAAACAAAGGCGTAAACAAACACTTACTTTTACAAAAACAAATTTAACATTTAT
>JAHDDQ010000030.1 GCA_020629275.1 Tenacibaculum sp.
ATATTTATCAATGCCATTTTTGATCATATATTATTAGCACATTTGAAACCCGATTTTTCTACTTATCAATTTTTCTGTACTGTATTTTCTAGTGTAGGGATTGATAGTAACTTTTGTACCATTGAATTTAAGCAAACGTTACAAGCTTTAAATCCAACACAACAATTAATGACAGCAATATGGTCTTCATTAATCTTAGGGTTTATTGTTGCTTTCCCTTACATATTATGGGAAATATGGCGATTTATAGCTCCTGGCCTGTTAGAGACTGAGCGAAAAAAATCAAGAGGTTTTATTTTTACTGCTTCCTTCTTATTTTTTTTAGGAATATTATTTAGTTATTTCGTAATTATACCAATGTCTGTATATTTTTTCTATAATTTCCAAATATCAGATGCCGTTCAAAATAATTTTAAACTCGATGCTTACATCAGTTTAATAACAAATACACTAATAGGAGTCGCTGTATTTTTTGAGCTTCCTGTTATTATTTATTTCCTGTCTAAAATAGGCTTGATTACCCCTCAATTTCTACGTAAGTATCGCAAGCATTCACTGGTATTAGTCTTAATCTTGTCGGCTATTATAACGCCTCCAGATATAGCGAGCCAAGTAATTGTAGCAGTACCTATTATGTTTTTATATGAAGTGGGTATTTATGTTTCAAATTTTGTAATTAAAAAAGAACAAAAAAATGTCGAAAAAAGTCCAAGAGTTTAATGAGTATCGTTCAAAAATGAACGAGAAGATATTAGCCTCTGATAATAAAGTAATTAAACGAATTTATAATTTAGATACT
Organism: Tenacibaculum sp.; assembly: GCA_020629275.1. Classification (GTDB taxonomy): domain Bacteria; phylum Bacteroidota; class Bacteroidia; order Flavobacteriales; family Flavobacteriaceae; genus Polaribacter. Next base: position 800 of record JAHDDQ010000030.1, read on the forward strand.
AATGCATACGCAGCAGGCAAATTATCTGTAAAAACTAAGGAGTTATTAGGCTTAGTTGCCTCTACTGTTTTACGTTGTGATGATTGTATTGCCTATCATCTTGAAGAAGCTCATAAGAGCGGAGTTACGAAAGAAGAAATGATGGAAACAATGTCTATAGCTACTTTGGTTGGTGGAACAATTGTTATTCCTCATTTACGAAGAGCTGTGGAATTTTGGGAAGCTCTTGAAACATCTGATTAAATAATTTAACATTCTTTTAAGCTTACTATTACGTAGTTTTGATGTATTAATTTTTACACGTTTTCATGATTTTAAAAGCAAATAATATTCAGAAAATCTATGGCAGTCGTAAGGTTGTTAAAGGTATTTCTTTGGAAGTAGAACAAGGTGAAATTATTGGACTCTTAGGACCCAATGGAGCTGGAAAGACCACTTCGTTCTACATGATTGTTGGTATGATAAAACCCAACCATGGAAATATATATTTGGATAAAGAAGAAATTACTGAAGATGCTATGTACAAAAGAGCTCAAAAAGGTATTGGATATTTAGCACAGGAAGCTTCTGTATTTAGGAAGCTTTCTGTTGAAGATAATATAATGTCTGTACTCGAATTTACAGATAGATCTAAATCAGAACGTAAACAGCGCTTAGAAGAACTTATAGATGAGTTTAGTTTAGGGCATGTTCGTAAAAACAGAGGTGACCTACTCTCTGGTGGTGAACGAAGAAGAACTGAAATAGCTAGATGTTTGGCTTCTGATCCTAAATTTATTTTATTAGACGAACCTTTTGCTGGTGTTGATCCTATTGCAGTTGAGGATATTCAAGGAATTGTTGCGCAATTAAAGAATAAAAATATTGGAATTCTTATTACAGACCACGATGTACAAGCTACTTTAGCTATTACTGATAGAACATACTTAATGTATAATGGTGGAATATTAAAAGAAGGAACACCTGAAGAACTTGCTGCAGACGAAAAAGTTAGACGTGTTTACCTAGGTAAAGACTTTGAGTTGAAGAAAAAGAAGTTCTAATCCATAACTTTTCTATACTCTTATTCAATCAATAAGTCTGTAACTTTTATAATTGTCATATTATAACTTCTGAAATACGTTGACATTTCCAAGAGACATATATTTTATGTTTCCTAATTTGTCTTTCTTAAAAGTCATTGTTCTTTTACCATCTGTACTCTTAAAAACCAAGGGGCCAGCTTTGTAAAACTTTCGATTAAATCCCGATAGTGTATAATCATCGTTAGCTTTTAATGTCCAAGATTTTTGAGTAGTGCTAGTTAAGCAAGTTTGACAATTTGATAACCAAATATATTTTCCAGCAAATTCATTTACTTTCTCTTCTACTACTATTAACTTTTTCTCTCTATATTTTCCTACGATTTCGTCTATTACAGTTTGTATCGCTTGATGTCGCAATTTCGTTCCTTCATGATGATGAACCACGAAAATACCTAGATTCTCCTTAGGTATAAGGGACATAAAAGAACTATACCCTAACATATCTCCTCCATGATTAACTGATGAAATTCCATTCCATTTTCTTTTATAAAGTCCAAAAGTAAAGCCATCAGTTTCAGGATGTATTCCCGTCTGCTGAGTTAACATTCTACTAGTCAAACGTTCACTTAATATTCTTTGATTTTCGAGACTCCCTTTATTCAGTAACATCATCATATACTTTCCCATATCGGCTACAGTACTGTTGATTGACGAGGCAGGAAACGTATGATACCACTCCCATGGTTGGGGGATATTTATATTGTTATGAAGTTCATAACCTAATGCTACATTCGATGATATTCTTTTAGGAATAGTAATACTAGTCATGTTCATTTTTAAAGGTTTCCAAATATGCTTATTCATGTAATTTTCAAGAGAAAATCCACTTACATTTTCAACTAATAAACCAGAAAGTGCTATCCCATAAGTTGAATATGCTGTTACTTCTCCAGGTTCTCGAATTCGTTTCAAATTATCCTTTAGAAATATACCTAAAGGAATCAGGTTCTCTTCATCAAACACTCTTCTACCTTTTAATTCATCAAAACCTGCACTGTGAGTTAACAAATGAAATGGAGTTATAGAAGTTTTGTATGTGTCTTTAATTTTAAATGAAGTTAAGTGTGTATTGACATTATCGTGTAAATTTATTTTGTTTTTATCAATTTGTTGTAATAACGAAAGCGCCGTAAGCGATTTACTCACTGAACCAATTCTAAAAATCGTTGAATCTGGATCTACATGACGAATTCCTTCTCCTAGTTTTGTAAAACCATAGCCCTTCTTCAAAAGCACTTTTCCGTCTTTTACAATAATAATTGCAGCTCCGGGTATCTGTTGTTCTCGCATTGTTTTATTAAACAATGCATTTAGTTTGAGTTCTAATTTATCAACTAAATCTGTTTTAACTTGATTAGTTCTTCCAAAAACCGATTTAACGGCTTCGCCATTCTGAGCATTTACTTTTAGAGAGTAAATACTTAAACATAATAAAATTACACTATTTAAAAGTCGCATATTCAACTGTTTTTCTTTTACAAAAATGAAAAATACTTCTTTAATTGTATTGTAAAAAATTGCAATACTTCTAACTAGTGAATACAGATTGAAATTTCAATGGATTTACCCCAGTATATTGTTTAAAATATTTGTAGAAATGAGCCGTATCATAAAAACCACATTCAATAGCAACATCAAAGATAGGACTACCATTTTTTAATAATATTTTACTTTTATCTATTCTTTTCAGTAATAAATATTGCTTTGGTGTTACCCCAGTTTCAAGCTTAAACAAACGAATAAATTTAAACTTATCTATTCCGTATTTAGAGGCCAATGTGGTTAAAGAAAATATTTTATCTTCATTAATAATTTCTTTAATATACTTCTCTAAATCACTATCCTCCGATTCATCAAATCTGTCAGATTCACATACACTTAATAAAGTCGAAAGTGCACCTACAAACTTATTTTCAAAATTTTTATTTGTAGTATTTTCTTTTTTGGACAACCATAAAAACTCTTTAAATATTTTTTTATCGTGCAATACTCTATCTTTTAATAAGGCATCTTTATGTCCACAAATAGCATTAACAATTGTAGTTGGTACATAAAATGTAAAAAAAGAGTTCCCTAAATTTCTATCGCAAGGTGTAGCATGTAACTCATTTGGGTTTGTAATCACTATAGAGTGTATTGGAGCAATGAACGATTTATTTGTTAAATGCGTAGTGAAAGTGTTCTTTAAAATTAAAGAAATATTATACGTATTATGTTCGTGAAATGGGAAATTTACTGTACAGTTTTGAGCATTTAAAGTCTCAACTCCGTTGAGAATAGGCAATTTTGAATATTCATTTATATTTTCCTTTTGATTCAATTTATTTTCTGTTCTTTTTAAAACTATTTGCTAAACCTGACAATAAAACATAAAGTAATATAATGAAAGGCAAAGCAGTTAACTTTAATATGAATAGTAATATTAAAGATAGTAATAAAAACAAATACTTTACTTCATTTCCTTTTATACCAGGGTTTTTAAATTTAAGTGAAAACAAAGGTAACTCTGCCACCATTAACACACTTAATAATAAAGTTATACCAATTAACGCAAATTTATTGTGGAGAAGAGTTATCAAAACTGCACTTCCTTCGTATTCAATAATTAAAGGTAGAGAAATAATAAATAAGCTCATAGCTGGCGTTGGTAAACCAATAAAACTATCAGATTGTCTTGTATCAATATTGAATTTTGCCAATCTATAACCTGCAAATAATGTAAGCAACAACCCTATGTAAGGTAAATTACTTCCAGTGGCACCATATTCATCTACTCCAAAATATCCTACAGCATCTGTATCCAAAGCATTAATTAAAAGCTGCATCATAACTATTCCTGGTACTACACCGCTCGTTACCATATCAGCTAAACTATCTAATTGCTTTCCTAATTCACCTTGAACTTTTAATATTCTAGCTACAAAACCATCAAAAAAATCAAAAGCTATTCCTATTCCTACAAGTAATGCTGTTGCATAGTAATCTCCTTTAAGCGCAAAAATTACTGCTACTGTTCCACAAAATAAATTTCCTAGTGTTAATAAATTAGGAATGTGTTTTTTAATTTCCATTAGATAGATTTTATACGAAAATATAAATATAGATTGATTTTTTTAGTACTTTCACAGCAATTGTTTCTGAAAATGCCAATACTCAACACTACATTTAAGCCTATAATTCCTTTTACTAATGGACATTTTAATACTGTCTACAGGTATTTATTTGTAAAAGAAGATTCAAACTATAACAGAGTAAGGATACCTACTTGGGATAATGATTTTATTGATTTAGATTTCTCTACTAAAAACTCTTATTCACTTATTGTACTGATCCATGGGCTAGAAGGAAGTTCACATTCTAGTTATATGATATCTACAGCTAAATATCTTAATAATTTAGGATATGATACTGTTTGTGTAAATTTAAGAGGTTGTAGCGGAGAAGATAATAACTTATTACAAACCTACCACAGTGGTAAAACTGATGATATAGCCTTTGTTATTGATTACATAAAAAAACAATGTACTTACAAAGATATTGTTTTGTGTGGCTTTAGTGTTGGTGGTAATCTTGCTTTTAAATATCTAGGAGAATATGCAAACACCATTCCTAGTGAAGTAAAAGGTGGTATTGGGGTTTCTGTCCCTATCGATTTAAACAGCTCTCAAATAGAGCTGAGTAAGTTTAAGAATAAAATGTACATACATGAGTTTTTAAAATCTCTAAAGCTTAAAATTCTTCATAAGGCAGATAAGTTTCCTGATTTCAAACTTGATAAGAAACGTTTATTAAAAGCTACTAAGTTTAGGCATATTGAGGAACTATATACAGTGCCTATTTTTAATTTTGATAGTCCAGAAGATTACTACACTAAAGCAAGTAGTAAACCTTATCTAGATGCTATAAAGTTACCCACACTACTAGTAAATGCCATCGATGATTCGTTTTTATCTGAAGAATGTTTTCCTTATGATTTAGCCAAAGACTCTACCAACTTTCATTTGGTAACTCCAAAATATGGTGGACATGTTGGATTCATGACTTCCTTTAGAAAACAAAATTTATGGTTAGAATATCAAGTAGCATCTTTTATTCAACAACAGTTAAATATCCATTCTTAATTACAATAACTTTAAAAAACAATTGTTATTTGATAAGGAATTAGGATATTTGTTCTAATTGATACTTTTTAAAATTTGAGGATACGTTTATTTTTATCGTTTGTATTATGTGTAGTCTTTGCTAACGCACAATTTAGAAATTATTCTAATGAATTTTTAAATATCGGTGTAGATGCCGCAGCGCTAGGAATGAGTAAAGCTGTAGTAGCAACTACTGGAGATGTAAATTCAGGATACTGGAATCCAGCCGGTCTGCTTGAAGTGGAAGATTATCAGGGTTCATTGATGCATGCATCATATTTTGCAGGAATAGCTACATATAATTTTGCAGCATTTGCAATGCCTATAGATAAGAGAAGTGCATTGGGTTTATCCATCGTAAGATTTGGTGTAGATGATATATTAAACACGACAGAGTTGATTGATAGCCAAGGAAATATAGACTTTAATAGGGTGAATTTATTTTCTGCTGCTGATTATGCACTGAATATTTCTTATGCTAGAAAATTACTTTTCAACGGTTTTACTGTGGGAGGTAATGCTAAGATTGTTAGACGTATTATTGGTGATTTTGCTACTTCTTGGGGTGTAGGTTTTGACATCGGAATTCAGTATACAAAAAATAGATTACGCTTTGGTGTAATGGCTAGAGATATTACAACTACTTTTAATACATGGGCTATTAATGAAAATGAGTTTGAAAAAATAAAAAATGCTATTCCTGGTCAAAATCAAGAACTCCCAGAAACAACAGAAATCACTAAACCTAAACTACAATTGGGTGTTGCTAGAGACTTCAGTATTGGTAGATACTTTACGCTTTTGGCTGAAATTGATCTAAATATGAGATTTGCTGAGACAAATGATATCATTTCTACTGAATTAGCAAGTATTGATCCTGCTTTTGGGTTTCAATTAGGTTATGATAAACTTGTATTTTTACGACTTGGAGTTGGTAATTTTCAGAATATAAAAGAATTCGATAATAGCGAGTCTTTATCTGTTCAACCTAATTTTGGATTAGGATTTCGATACAAAGGAATACAAATTGATTACGCTTTAACCAATATTGGAAGTACTGGTAATGCTTTATTTTCTAATATTTTTTCGATTAAATTTGATTACAGTTTCTACCGATAAATATGATGAAAAAATACATTTTCTTTTTTTTACTACTTTCCTGTTTTTTTTCAAAAGCTCAAAATATAGAATTATCAGTATATTCAGAAATTAGTATTGTAACTTCTGGTCCGGGTGAAAATTTATATGAAAAATTTGGCCATACTGCCATACGTGTTAAAGATCCTGTTCTTAATTTAGATATACTTTATAATTATGGAATTTTCGATTTTAATGATCCTAATTTCTACGCAAACTTTGTTAGAGGTTTCATGAAGTATAAATTGGCAAAGTATCCCTTTCATCTCTCATTAAAAGCTGCCAATTATGACGAAAGATGGGTAAAGCAACAAGTTTTAAACTTAAATCAAAAAGAGCGAACAAAGTTTTTTCGTTTTCTAGAAAACAATGCTAAACCTGAAAATGCAAGTTATTTTTATGATCCCTTTTTTGATAATTGTGCTACTAGACCTAGAGATATTATTACTGATGTTTTAGGAGATAAGTTTATATTTAAAGATAAGTTTATTACTTCTCAAAAATCACTTAGAGACTTAATGAATGAGAAAATTCATCAAAATACTTGGGGAAGCTTTGGTATTAACCTTGCTTTAGGTAGTCGATTAGATAATACCGCTAAGCCTCAAGAATATTTGTATTTACCTGAATATGTATTCCGTGCTCTTGAAGTTTCTAACGTAAAAGAAAAAGACGTTATTGTTACTGCTGTAAAAAAAACTGATACATTGTTAGATTTTGATCATAAGCTACCGAATGGTGATACAATTAATCCGTTACTAATTTTTACGTTACTTCTTTTAGTTGTTTTATTAATAAATTACAGAGATTATAGAAATAACAGTAGAACTAAACTTTTAGATTTTATAATTTTATTTTCTACTGGAATTGTAGGATCACTAATTATTTTTCTATGGTTTTTCACTAATCATTCTACGGCACCAAAAAACTTTAATTTCTTGTGGGCGTTCGCCCCTAACCTTGTTTTAGCTTTCTTTTTCCTTAAAAAGAATATTAGTTCATGGCTACGTAATTATATCCTTCTTTTACTAATACTCATAGTCATAATATTACCAATACACATCTTTGGAATTCAAAAATTTACTTACCCTAATATTCCACTAATAATAATGATATTCGTTAGGTACCTATTCTTATACAAATATTTAAAAAAATAAAAACCGTAGTCAATCAACCACGGCTTTTATATATTTATTATTTATATTTTAGCTTTTTAAGGTAATACTTCAAAGACTATAAATTGATTTAATTGCTGACCAAAAGCACTAAAATTATTATCAGCTACAACCACCAAAGATAAATTTCCATTTTCTAATTTTGGACCAAAGGTTATACCTTCGATATTGTCAACTATTTGCTTACCATTTCCACCAGGAATACTTGATAATTTATCTCTAATTGTTTCAAAATCAAATAATAATGTTTTCGTAACTTTATTATAATTTTTACCTTTTAAACTCTCTATACTCGAAATATCAGTTGCTGTTGAAGCATCTACTTTGTAAATCTTTACATTATTACCTCCATCATCTGCACCAGTTGTAAAAGAACGCTCTAGTGCTAAAAACTTATTGGTATCGTACTCCAAAATTTCTACTAATCCATTTACAACAAAATTAAATCCTGTACCTATTATTTCTCTTGTTACTTTATCTAATTCATATGCAAACTGTTTCTCAAATTTCCCTGTTGCTTTATTTATATATGAAATTCGTACAGGAGAATCTGTATCTCTTGAGAAAACAGGTTCTTCTCCGTCTTCTTTTAAAGGTAACTCCATTCCAACCCAATACCCTTGTTGGTTGTAACTTACTGATAAGCTTTCGAAAACACCATTTTGTCTTGGCCCTACTTCTGTAGCAGTTTTCGCTTCAAAGATAGAAGGAATTTCAAATTCTCGTACATATTTCCCAGTAATAGTAGCTTCCCTTACAAAGGGATCAATATTTTGATTGATATTACCTTCGCTTGTCCAAATAATACTATTACCACTTACTCGTATTGATTCTGGATCGACTGGTGTAGAAAATGCTCCTCCATTATCATCTAATAACTCAATCTGATCTGTAATTTTAACTTCTGAAAAAACAGATGCATTATAGGTAAGGCTAGCTTTATAAACGCGTATTGGCGCTTTAGTGTCATCACTTATAAGATAAAAATTTCCGTTTGAGTAATCGATGCTAGAAAGCCCTCCTACTAAAGTGCTTCCAAACTTAGTACCGTCAGGAATCACTTGTTCACCTATGAAGGTGATAGAACTAATTGTTTTAGCTGTATTATTCTGATCATTAGTATCATTACTACAACTCATTATTACTAAAAGCATAGATAACGCTAAAAAGTATTTTTTCATTTTTAAAGTTTTTAATGTGTTCAAATGAAAAAAACAGATATTACTTAAACGTTAAGGAGTCTTTTTATTTAACTTAATAAATAAGGGTTCAAATTAAATTTGGGATTTTCATTTTTTGAAATAACCATACTTTTTTATGTCAATTACTTCTAAGTAAATATTATTTATTAATCTAAACTCCCTAAATAAAATATTTAAAACCTTTATACTCAAAACTTCCTTTTGCTCAAACGTTGAAATTTATAGTAATTTCAAAGTAGCGTGTGTTCTATTAAAGTAGATATTTCTCCTCCAGCCAGATATGTAGAAAATGTGATTACTATCATTTATTTCGGGATTTTCATCTAAATGATTTGAGTATTCAATTATACAGTGTGCATTGTTATTAGCGCTAAGGTTTTTTTATTAAGTGTAGAAATTTTACAAATAATTTAAAGTTTTTTAATTCACAAAGCTTTCAATAGCTAAATTATAGCTTTTCAAACCAAATCCAGATATAATGCCTTTGACATTTGGAGCTATGTAACTTAAATGTCTGAATTTTTCACGAGAATGCACATTAGAAATGTGTACTTCAACTACTGGTGTTTCTATCGCTTTAATTGCATCTGCAATAGCGATAGAAGTGTGTGTATAGGCTGCAGCATTTAATATAATCCCATCATAACTAAAACCAACTTCATGAATCTTATCAATTAATTTTCCTTCAATATTAGATTGATAATATTCTAGTGTTACCTCAGAAAAATCTTCTTTAAGCTGTTTAAAGTAATCTTCAAAAGTTGTTGTACCATATACAGTCGGCTCTCTTTTACCTAATAAATTCAAATTAGGTCCATTAATTATTATTAATTTCATTTAAAAAGTGTAATAATTATCTTTTCCAAAGATATTAAAGACGATTCCTAGTCCTAAATAGCTGTATGTTGGTTGCTTCTTTTTAACACCTGCATAAAAAATATTCAAGCTCAGTTTTTCAGTTATATCGTATCCTAACATTGGTTTAAAGAAAATTCCTCCTCTATCTCCACTAGGCGAAATTCCAATAGCATAACCAACATCAGCTCCTACGTTGAACTTCTCCCCTATTCCATGAAATCTCACAGCACCACCAATTGGTAAATAAATGAAAGGATCTGGTTTTATATTATTATTCTCTTTTGTAAAAAAGTATAATACATTAACAGCAGGTCCAAATTTTACGTCATCAACGATATCGAATAAATAATTGGCGTCTAATCCCAAAGCTCCTGATGCAAAATTTTCAATATTTCCGTTTGTAATTCCTCCATTAATACCAACATTAAATTCATTCTCTTGACATAAAGCAATTGATGATATTAAAAGCAAAGTAATTAAAAATATATTCTTCATCTTAAATATTTTACTGCGAATATAAATAATAAATTTTACCCGTTATAATTAGTAATATAAAAAGAGAGCCCCTTTAAAAGAGGCTCTCTTATAAATTTAAAATGTATTTTTTTCTTATAAAGAGAACATAGCTCCTAGGCCTACATTGGATGCAGTTCCTCCGTTAACACTAACTCCTGAATATGTTAATTGAACCATAATCATATCGCTTACGTTATAACCTACCATAGGTCTGTAATAGAATCCTCCATCATTTCCGTCAGGACTCAGACCTAATCCGTACCCTAAATCAGCTCCTAAAACAAAGGCTTCAGAAACGCTGTAACGTGCAGCTGCAGCTAGTGGTAAAAATGAGCTACTAGGTATATCTATACCATTTACTGTTTTTCCAATAAAATGAGAATAACCAATAGAAGGTCCTACTTTAAACTCATCAGAAAGATCAAATAAATAGTTAGCCTCTGCTCCAATAACAAAAGAAGAACCATCACTAGAGTCTCCAATAGGCAATCCTATGTTTGCTCCAACATTGAACTGACCATCTTGCGCATTTGCTACAAAACCAAATGCTACAATTGCAATTGTTAAAAATAAATTTTTCATAATTCTTAGTTTTTATTAATAAGTTCAGTTAACAAATCTAACTTTATTTATGAAAAGAGAAATATTTTTAACATTTTTAATACTCATAATCAAACAAATACCTAACCATAGGTAATACTTAGACAATTATAAATCGAACATAGCTCCTACATTGAAATACCCTGAAGATTCAATTCCTGTGTATGATGCTCTTAGTTTAATTCCTTTTTTTAATGCGTAAGAGAAAATAGGTCTAAAATAGAATCCATTACCAGATTTATTTAAACCAATTCCATATCCCATATCTAAACCTAAATTAATCAAATTAGTAGCCTGAAATCTTCCTGCTGCTGCAAGTGGTAAAATTATAGCGTTTGCATCAGTTACAAATATTAAACCACTTGCAGCACCTACATCAAACCTACTTTCTACGTCAAAAAGATATTCAATATCTCCTCCAATAACAAAAGAAGTATTACCAGAACCAGTAGTAATACCTACATTGGCTCCTACATTAACATCACCTCCTTGTGCTTGCGCTAAGAACGATATTCCTATCACAAAAATTAATGATAAAATTTTTTTCATGTTTTTAAATTTTAGAATAATTTTGATTGATTTAAAACAAACTTAGTTTTTATTATTTTTATTAACGTCTTTTTTACCTAATAATTTCATTGAGCTGGAAACATAAAATAACTGATTATAAAATCTTCCTTCGGATTGAGCGTAGTCTTTCATCAAACTCTGTTGAAAGCTATACTAGAGATGTTCATAAACTTGTTTTTTTTGTTGTTGAATATAATATTGATAAACAACCTACAAACATACAGAAAGAAGAAGTTCAGCAATTCATATATGAAATTGCCAAGATTTTAAGTCCCAGAACACAAGCTAGAATTATTTCAGGACTACGTAGTTTTTTTGATTATTTGGTATTTGAAGGTTACAGAGAGGACAATCCTATGGATTTAATTGAATCGCCTAAAATTGGCTTAAAATTACCTGATGTACTTTCAAATGAAGAAATTACTACGTTAATAGCTAATATTGATTTAAGTCATCCACAAGGAGAACGAAACAAAGCAATAATCGAAACGATTTATGGTTGTGGTTTACGGGTTAGCGAGCTTATTAATTTAAGATTATCTGACTTATATTTTGATGATGGTTTTATCAAAGTAATTGGAAAAGGTAATAAGACTCGCTTTGTTCCTATACACACAACTACGATTAAATACATTAATACTTATATCAATTACTACAGAAAGCATATAACTCCACATAAAGAATACTCTGATATTCTTTTTCTGAATAGAAGAGGAAGATCTTTAACTAGACAAATGATTTTTATTATTTTAAAGAATCTAGCGACAAAAAGTAATATTAATAAAAAAATAGGTCCACATACCTTACGCCACTCTTTTGCTACATACTTACTGAAAAATGGAGCAGATTTAAGAGTTATTCAACAACTACTTGGTCATGAAAGTATAACTACCACAGAGATTTACTTACATTTAGATAAAGAATATTTGAAAAATGTTATGACTAAATTTCATCCTAGAAGTATTTCAAAAAATGATGATGATATTTAATGTATAGAAACAAAAAATGGCAAGCTACCTACATCACACTGCTACAACCTAATACCCTTGCTGCGTTCCCGCCCTGGGGGGTTCAAAGGGAGCTAGTTGTGTAGAACTTGCCGAGGCAAATTTACAATCATTTTTTTAATTCGTGCAAATAATTTTCTACTATTTTTTTGTAACATTTTTAAAACATTGAATACTAATTAAATGTTTTAAGTAATTTTATAAACTTTAACCAATCAAATTATAACTAATCAAATTTAACACAATGGAAAATCAAGCAAACAGTAAAGGTATTATTATAAACTACGGACTCTATTATAGCGGAGTTTCAATCTTATTAAGTTTAGTATTATATGCTATGGGTAAACACTTAGACGACAGTTTCGGTATCATGGCACTAGGTTTTATTATAATGACTTCTTTTATTGTATTAGGTATTAAAAAATTTAAATCAGATAATGGAGGTTTTGTTTCATGGGGTCAATCTGTAAAAATTGGTGTGGGAATAATAGTTATCGGAGCTATTTTAGTTATTATATACCAGCAAATATTCATGACATTTATTGAGCCTGACTTTTTAGCTCAAATGGCTGAAAAAACTGAACAAACATTAATCGACTCTGGTTTCACTGATGAAGAAATTCAAATGCAAATGGAAATGCAAAAGAAATTTCAAACTCCTTTAATTTCAATTCCTTTAACTATTGTAGTTAGTGCATTTATTGGATTTGTTATTTCGGCAATTGCTGGTGCAGTTTTAAAGAAAGATGAAGAAGAACAATACTAGTTTAAGATTTATTGTAAATTCTGTAAAAGTCTATTACCTTTGTTAATGTAATTATTTAATGAAGTCGATGAATATTTCGGTAGTAATACCACTTTTAAACGAAGAAGAATCTATACAAGAATTATATGATTGGATTGCATCTATTATGCAATCCAATCAGTTTTTATATGAAGTTATTTTTATAGATGACGGTAGTAAAGACAATTCGTGGAGTACAATAGAGCGCCTTTCCACAAACAATACAAGTGTTAAAGGAATACGTTTTCAAAAAAATTATGGTAAGTCTCAAGCCCTAGACGCAGGATTTAAAGCAGCTGAAGGTAATGTTGTTATTACAATGGATGCTGATTTACAAGATAGTCCCGATGAAATTCCTGAATTATATCACCTAATCGTCAATAAAGATTATGATTTAGTTTCTGGTTGGAAAAAGAAAAGATATGATAATGTTGTAACTAAAAACATTCCTTCTAAACTCTTCAATTGGGCCGCTAGAAAAACTTCAGGATTGCACTTACACGATTTTAACTGTGGTTTAAAAGCTTACAAAAATGAGGTAATCAAGTCTATTAATGTTAGTGGTGAAATGCATCGTTACATCCCTGTATTAGCTAAAAATGAAGGATTCAGTAATATTGGAGAAAAAGTAGTAAAACACCAAGCTAGAAAATACGGTGAAACTAAATTTGGAATGGATCGTTTTGTTAATGGTTTTCTAGATTTAATTACCATATCTTTCTTATCTAAATTTGGCAGAAGACCAATGCATTTTTTTGGTCTTTGGGGTACATTTATGTTTCTCTTTGGTTTTACTTCAGCATTCTACATAGGAATAATGAAACTATACAGAATTGCCAATCATACAAAAACAATTTTAGTTACAGATAATCCTTGGTTTTATATTGCATTAACCTCAATGATCCTAGGAACATTACTATTTTTAGCTGGTTTTTTAGGAGAACTAATATTAAAAAGCAATTCAAACCAAAAATTGTATAATATTAAAGAAAAGATCAACTTTTAAATAGTAACTTTAAATACTTTTCACATTAAAAATCATGGAAAAAATTTTAAATAAAGCTAAATCTTGGTTACTTCCTAACTTTGACCAAGAAACAAGAGATAAAGTAAGTGAATTAATTAGGCTTAAATCAGAAGATTTAACAGATTCATTTTATAAAGATACTGAATTTGGTACTGGTGGTATGAGAGGTATTATGGGAGTTGGTACCAATCGAATAAATAAATATACATTAGGTAAAGCAACACAGGGATTAAGTAATTATTTACACAAAATATATACAAATGAGCCTATAAAAGTTGCCATAGCATATGATTGTAGACATAACAGTAAAAAGTTTGCAAAACTAGTTGCAGATGTCTTAACTGCTAATAATATTGAAGCGTATGTTTTCGAAGATTTAAGACCTACACCAGAATTATCATTTGCTGTAAATCATTTAAAGTGTCATGCAGGTATCGTTTTAACTGCATCTCATAACCCACCAGAGTACAATGGGTATAAAGTATATTGGACTGACGGTGGACAAATAGTTCCACCACAAGATAAAGCGATCATTAACGAAGTAAATTCGTTAGATTTTTCCGAGATTAAATTCGATGGTAAAGATGATCTTATTTCTTATGTGGGCTCTGAAATCGATGAAGCTTTTTGGGATGCTTCAATTAAAAATGGAGCATTTGATATTTCTAACAGAAAGGATTTAAGTATTGTATTTACCTCATTACACGGAACATCAATACAGTTAATTCCTGAAGTATTGAAACGTGCAGGTTATACGCAAATTCATGTTGTACAAGAACAAGCTGAACCTAATGGAGATTTTCCAACTGTTAAATCCCCTAACCCTGAAGAATCAGAAGCTTTAAAAATGGCTATAGATTTGGCTAATAAAGTAAAAGCTGATATTGTTATTGGTACCGATCCTGATAGTGATCGTTTGGGAATAGCTGTAAGAGATTTAGATGGAAAAATGAAATTGTTGAACGGCAATCAAACCATGAGTGTCATGACAGATTTTCTTATAAAACAATGGAAAAAACAAGATAAATTAAATGGTAAGCAATTTGTAGGTTCTACCATAGTTTCTACACATTTAGTGAACGAAATAGCCGAAAGTTATGGGGTGGAAACAAAAGTAGGGTTAACTGGATTTAAATGGATTGCTAAAATGATTAAAGATCATCCTGAACTTGAATTTATTGGTGGTGGTGAGGAAAGTTTTGGGTTTATGGTTGGCGATTTCGTTAGAGATAAAGATGCTGTAACTTCCACCCTACTTGCATGCGAAATAGCAGCAGCGGCAAAATCAAATAACAGCTCTTTTTACAATGAATTATTAACGCTATATACTCAACATAATTTTTATAAAGAGCATTTGGTTTCCCTTGTAAAAAAAGGAATGGATGGTGCACAAGAAATAAAACAAATGATGATTGATTTACGCAATAATCCTCTATCAGAAATTGATGGAGAAAGAGTAGTTTACGTTAATGATTATCAATCATCAGTTTCTACCAATCATATTACAAACGAAGCGTTAGCTATAAAAGTTCCAAAGTCAAATGTTTTAATCTACGAAACAGAAGCTGGAACTAAAGTTGCATGTAGACCGAGTGGAACTGAACCTAAGATAAAATTTTATATCAGTGTTAAAGGTACTTTAAATAGTATTGATAATGCTATAAAAGTTGAGCAAAAACTTGACGAAAAAATCCAAAGAATTGTAAAACAACTAGGAGTTTAATGAAGTATTTCAAAAGAATTTTAAAGTATGCTCTTCCTTACAAGAAGTATGCTTTCCTAAATATTTTTTTTAACATATTATACGCTATTTTTTCTGCGTTATCTTTTATCGTTATTATGCCTTTACTTCAAGTGATTTTCGATAAAGAAAATGCTCAGAAAGTAGTTAAGCCCACTTATGAAGGTATTTCTAAACTAAATGATTATGTAAACCAGAGTCTTAACTATTATGTTTCTGAAATGGTGCAAACTAACCCTTCAAAAACACTAATGATAGTAATAGGTTTAGTCGTATTTACTTTTATGCTCAAAAATTTATTTGGATACTTAGGTTTCTATTTTATAACATTTTTAAAAAATGGAGTACTTAAAGATTTACGGAATGATTTATATGACAAAACAGTGTCTTTACCGATTTCTTATTTTTCAGAAAAAAGAAAAGGTGACGTTATGTCAAGAATTAGTAATGACGTAATAGAAGTCCACTACTCTTTCCTATCTATTTTAGAATTAATATTCAGAGATCCTTTAATGATTATAGTTACTATAATTTTTATGCTAACTATAAGTGTAAAATTAACTCTATTCGTCTTTGTTTTTGTTCCTGTAGCTGGCTTTATAATCAATGTTGTAGGAAAAAACTTGAAGAAAACTTCTGATAAAGTTCAACAAGAACAAGGCTTCTTTCTTTCCATTTTAGATGAAACATTAAATGGTTTAAAAGTGATTAAAGGATTTACTGCTGAGAAACTTTTTAATGGTAAATTTCAAACATCTACTAGTCGCTTTGAAAAACTTCAAAATAAACTTATGATAAAAACACAGTTAGCTGGTCCTATTAGCGAGATATTAGGAATTATGGTTTTCTGTGTTTTAATTTGGTATGGCGGACATTTAGTATTGGTAGACAAATCTATAGAAGGAACGGCCTTAATAGGTTTTTTAGGTCTTGCTTTCAATATAATGACTCCAGCTAAATCAATTTCTAAAGCGAGTTACACTATAAAAAAAGGAAATGCCGCGGCAGAAAGAATTCTAGAAATTCTTGAAACAGAGAACGAATTAAAAGACGTTCCTAATGCTATCAATAAAACTGTTTTTAATAGCAAAATTGAATTTAAAAACATTTCGTTTAAATATCAAGATGATTATGTACTAGAAAATTTTTCTCTAATAATACCCAAAGGTAAATCTGTGGCTTTAGTTGGTCAATCAGGTAGCGGAAAATCTACTTTGGCAAACCTTATTACTCGTTTTTACGACGTTACTAAAGGAGAGATTTTAATAGATGATGTAAACATCAAAGAAATTTCTAAAGATTCGTTACTAAAATTAATGGGAATAGTAACTCAAGATTCCATTTTATTTAATGATTCTGTTGGAGAAAACATAAAAATTGGTGATCAGAATGCTAATGATAATGAGGTTCTTAAGGCTTCAAAAATAGCCAATGCATATGAGTTTATTAAAGAATTACCAAAGCAATTTGACACTAATATTGGAGATAGTGGTAATAAACTTTCTGGTGGTCAAAAACAAAGGTTATCGATAGCAAGGGCTGTTTTGAAAAATCCTCCTATAATGATTTTAGATGAAGCTACTTCTGCTTTAGATTCTGAATCTGAAAAATTAGTTCAAGCAGCGTTGGAGAATATGATGCAGAACAGAACTTCTATGATTATTGCGCATCGATTATCTACAATTCAAAATGCAGACAACATTGTTGTATTACATAGAGGAAAAATAGTTGAACAGGGTAAACATGATGAATTGTTAGCTAAAAATGGAGAATATTATAAATTAGTTTCAATGCAGCACATAGATTCATGAAAGAGCTTATCATATTTAATGTGATTTATAAATGGAAGTATTTGCTTGCTATTTTGAGATCTAAATTTACTAAAACCAATGAGAAATCTGGTATTGATAAATTAGTTTATGTTGCACGAGAAGCTGATAAAAACTGGATTTTTGGTACTAAAGTTAGAAAGTTATCTAAATTTTCAACTCTAAATGCTATTCCTTACTTCCACCCCAAGTTGAGAAACCTACCTAATGCCGACGGATACTACTTTATTTATCCTCATTACTTTTGTAGGGCCATACGACATAATCCTCAAATTTTAAATAAAAAAAATATTGTAATGTTCACACATGCACATTACACTACATCATATTCTAAAACTCATATTGCTTGGTGTTTGAACTTAGCAGATAAAGTGATATGCTTGAACTCTCAGGTAAAAAAAGATTTAATCAATATTGGTATTAAATCCAATAAACTTGAAGTTATACATATTGCTTCAGATCCTAATTTCTTTTATGCTCATGATAGAAACTCAGGTGATGTTGGTTTCTGCTCAAATTTTGGAGAACGTAAAAATCCAGAATTAGTTTATCAAATTATTAAGCATATGCCTGAAAAACATTTTCATATTTTTGGGAAAAATTGGGAAAAATTTGAGAAATTTAACCTTTTAAATAATTTTTCAAATTTCACATACCATAATAATAAAGCATACACCGAATTTCCTAAACTATATTCTAACATAGATACTTTCGTTTCTCCATCTATTCTTGAAGGTGGTCCGGTACCTGTGTTAGAGGCAATGTTATCAAATTGTGTTCCTGTTGCATCAAAAACAGGCTTTTGTCCAGATATTATTGACCACGGAGATAACGGTTATCTTTTTGAAATAGATGCAGATTATAAGGAAGTAATTTCTTTGATAAAAAAGGCTGACTTACTGAAAACTAATATTAGAGAAACTGCTCTACCATATTCTTGGGAGAATTGTTCTAAAAAGATCGACAATTTATTCTTGAGCCTTCAATCCTAAAGCATTACCTTTTTTAAGCATAAAATTATATGAAGCTTCTCTTTCATTAGGTATTACACCTTCTAAAATGGCTTCTTTTATAGCCTCTTTTATTGTACCTATCTCTCTACAAGGTTTTAAATTAAATGCTTTCATAATTTCTTCACCTGTAATTGGTGGCTGAAAATTACGAACTTTATCACGTTCCTCTACTTCTTTAATTTTTTCTCGAACAATTTCAAAATTCTTATGATAACGTTTAAATTTTTTAGGATTTTTAGTTGTGATATCAGCTTCACACAGTGTCATTAAACTATCAATGTCCTCACCAGTATCAAAGACCAAACGCCTAACTGCAGAATCGGTTACTGAAGACGCTAAAACTATAGGTCTCGAGCTTAATAATACCATTTTCTGCACGAATTTCATTTTATTGTTCAAAGGCATTTTAAGTCTTTTAAACAGTTTGTATACCATTTTAGACCCTACAAACTCATGAGAATGAAACGTCCACCCAATTTTTTTATCAAATCTTTTAGTTGGCGCTTTACCTATATCGTGTAATAAAGCAGCCCAACGTAACCAAACATCGTCTGTGTGCTTAGCTATGTTATCTACGACCTCCAGTGTATGATAAAAATTATCTTTATGCCCCTGCCCATCTACTTCTTCCACTCCTTTTAAAGCAATTAATTCAGGCATAATTTTTTCTAGCAAACCTGTTTTTTCTAACAATATAAAACCTAAAGAAGGTTTTGATGCAGCTAAAATTTTATGGAGTTCTTCTACGATTCTTTCTTTAGTAATTATTTTTATGCGTTGTACATTTCTAGAAATAGCGAGCAACGAGTTTTCTTCTATATTAAAACTCAATTGTGTTGCAAAACGAATGGCTCTCATCATTCGTAAAGGATCATCCGAGTAGGTAATATCTGGATTTAAAGGCGTTCTTATTATTTTATTTTGTAAATCTGAAATTCCATCAAAAGGGTCTAATAAGTTTCCGAATGTAGCTTCATTTAAGCTTAATGCTAAAGCATTTATCGTAAAATCTCTACGATTTTGATCATCTTCAAGGGTTCCAGCTTTAATTTCTGGGTTTCTACTTTCTTCTGTGTATGATTCTTTCCTTGCTCCAACAAATTCAACTTCAATATCTTTATAACGTAACATAGCAGTACCATATGTTTTAAAGACTTGTACTTTTGGTTTTGTTGGTAGCACAGATGCCACTTTTTCAGCTAATACTATTCCGCTTCCAACAGCAACTATATCTATGTCTTTAGCAGTTCCTCTTTGTAAAATAAAATCTCTTACAAACCCACCAATTACATAACTTTTTATATTTAATTCTTCTGTAGCTTTTTTTATGTATTCGAAAATTTCAGCTTGTAACGCTTTTCTGTAATCTTGTTGTTGCATATCCTTACTCTCGTATCACAACTACTTCTTCTCCTTCAATTTTCAATATCGTAGATGATTTGGTAGCTATTTCTTCTTGACGCAAATTTACTATATAATCTACGCTATCCAAAATTCCTGTTTCTATTTCTCTAAACGATTTTGGTGTTGGGTTTCCACTAATATTAGCTGAAGTTGAAACTAACGGTTTACCTAAACGTGTTATTAACTCTTTACAAAAATCATCTTTAACAATTCTTATAGCTAAACTATTATCTTCTTTATTAATTATGTTTTTTGCTATACCTCTAGGATTTGTGTATATTATTGTAGTTGGCTTCTGAAATCTAAATATTAGATCTTTTGCCTTGCTTGGTACATCTACATGTTCAGATAACATATCGAAAGAACTAACTAAAACGATTAAACTCTTACTTGCTTCTCTTTTTTTTATTTTATAAATGTTAGAAACCGCTTTTTCGTCAGTTGCATCACAACCTAGCCCCCATACTGTATCTGTAGGGTACAGTATTATTTCACCTTTGTTAATACTACTTAATACATCATTTATCATAAATGTAAAAATAAAAAAGAGGAAATTATAATTTCCTCTTTTTTATTTTTATTTAAAACATTTATTTACAGTGATGACAAATTTAAATATATGCTTCCATTCTTGTTTACCATCATTATATCCGATTTATTATCTCCATCAAAATCTCCACTGTAATGAGTTGAATAACTTTCCCAAATGAACTTTCCTCTTTTTCCATAACCAGAAACTATTTCATCCCATACGCCAAATCCATTATTTGAATAATCAAAGTAAATTATTCCTTTTTCATTATCAGCAACAACAATATCTAATTTACCGTCTCCATCAAAATCTGAATTTATATATCCATTATCCGAAGAGTATGGAAGACTATAACCAGGCAACGTCTTATCCCATCCATTTACAGAATAATCAATATATATAGTTCCTGCTTGATTTACATAAAAAATATCAGATTTTCCATCTCCATTATAATCACCCGAAAAATGAAGTCCTCCTTTGCCATAACCGTTAACGACTCTATCCCATTTACCGTAACCATTTTTTGAATAATCGAAATATAAGACTCCATTCTTATCATCACTAACAGCAATATCAAATTTACCGTCACCATCAAAGTCTGAATTTATATATCTGTTAGAAGAATCAGATTTACTGTATCCGTTTAATATCTTATCCCATCCATTTGCTGAATAATCAATGTATATTGTTCCAGATTTATTGACGAAAAAAATATCAGATTTTCCATCTCCATTATAATCACCTGAAAAATGTAATCCATCTTTTCCGTACCCTACTGCTGTTCTATCCCATTTACCAAAATTATTACCCGAATAGTCAAAATATAACACACCTTTTTCATTATCCGCAGTTACAATGTCTAACTTACCATCTCCATCAAAATCTGAATTAATATAACTATTTATGGTTTTTCCTTTAGAATCATCAGAACTACTGTATCCCTCCAATAAAACATCCCATACTCCTAGATTTCTAGATAATTTTGCAGCATTTGAAATTTCTTTTTTAAGGTCAGTATCCAAATTATTTTCCAATGAATGTTCATTTTTTTCACACGAAGAAACTAATAGCGTTATCGCTATTAAACTAATTTTTTTAATCATAGTAATTTTTTAATTATTAATATTGTTGCAAATTTACTACAAAAATTATAGAACTTAAAAATGTTTGTAAGAAAAATAAGTGCAGCAATAATTACATATAACGAAGAATTCAATATTGCAAGAACATTGAGTAAACTAACTTGGTGTGACGAAATTGTAGTTGTTGATTCTTTTAGTTCAGATGCTACTGTTGAAATATGTAAAAGTTTTGGTGCTAAAGTTTTTCTGAAAAAATTCGAAGGATATGGGAATCAAAAACAATTTTTAGTACGGAAGTGTTCACACAACTGGATTTTATCTATTGACGCGGATGAAGTATTAAGCGATAAGTTGATTAACGAAATAAAAACTGAATTCACAAAAGACACAATACCTTATAACGCATATTTACTTAATAGAAAACATGTTTATTTAGGAAAAGTGTTTAATTATGGTTACTTGAAAAACACTCCTATTCTAAGATTATTTCATAAAGAAAAAGCTCATTTTTCTGACAAAAAAGTTCACGAAACAGTTATCTATGAAGGGGAAAAAGGGCGTTTTAATCACTTTTTTTTACATTACACAGCGAATAATATTGCTCAAATAAACATTAAAAAAAACAGATATGCTACCCTTGTTTCTGAAGAGTATTTTAGAAAGGGGAAGAAAATTAATTTTATACTATTATTGTTTAAGTATCCATTAGTTTTTATCAAGGAATACTTTATTAGAGGTAATATTTTAAATGGTTATGAAGGTTATGTCTGGAGTATTTACATTTCAGAATATAGCGTGCTAAAATATTTAAAATTAATTGAAAAACGAAAAAAAGAGGATCCTTATTTATCCAATTAAATAATTTATTACTCTTTTTTGAATCTCCCTACCGTCAAATTCCTTCTCTATTTTATGTCTTCCTTTACTTCCCATATCTATTAACAAATTAGGATTATTATAAAAGTATTCTATCTTATCACAAAATACTTGAACATCATTAAACTTTGTTAAGAAACCATTTATTCCGGACTCTATAAGCTGTGAATTACTACTTATGTCAAATGCAATAACTGGCTTATAGCAAAGCATGGCTTCAGCTATAACATAACCAAAACCTTCCCATCTAGAAGGCAATAAAAAAACATCTATACTATTCATAAAGTCTTTTGGTTTTTTAATAAAACCTAAAAACTTTATTTGATTTTCTAAATTATATTTTTTGACCTTATTTTTTAGTAATTTTTCTAATTTACCATTACCTCCAATTAATATTTTAAAGTCAATATTACGTTTAATTAATTCTAAGGCTATAGCTATTAAAAATTCTTGGTTTTTTTGATAAACCATCCTGCCTAAATTTCCTAAAATTAATTTATCTCCTTTTTTATCGTATAATTGATAATCATCTTTGTCTTCAAATTCAAAAATATTGATTCCATTTGGTATTACCGTAATCTTTTCTTTTGGAAACAAATTAGCATTATTAATATTTATGGTATCTTTAGTTGCCTCGGAGTTTGTTAAAACTTCAGTAATTACGCTTTTAAAAAAATATCTATTAATGAAAGAATTTTTTATTGGTATTGCACTACCTCTTCTATAAATAATTCTTTTCACATTATTCTTTTTGGCTGCTATGCCACCCAACTTCATATCTTCAGAAGAGTTAGTTACTACTAGCTTTACATTGTGTTTTTTATAAAATCCTATTACCCTATTAATTTTCTTCAAACTTAAATACGAGAATTTAAAAACATTAAGATATTCCAAGGGTATTTTAGTTCTGATAACCTTTTTATAAAGCTCACTATTAGGTGAGGTTATTATTAAGACTTTATACCCTTTTTCAAAAAGAGCTGATGCCATTTCTAGATGCCATTTTTCACCTCCTCCCCATGATTTAGTCGAATTAAAAAAGCATATTGTTTCTTTATCAGTCATTTAAAACAGATTTATAAATAGCATTTAAATTTTCTGCAATCAGCTTATCATTAAACTTTTGTACAAATGTATACCCTTTTCGTATAGTTTCCTCTCTAAGCTCATTATTTTCTAAAAGTTCTTTGATTTTGTGCCCTAATCCTTTGTCATCAAAAGGCTCAATATAAAAAGAAGCTGGTCCGGCTGCCTCAGGAAAAACACCTCCTTTGGTTGTTATCACAGGAGTTTTTGAATATAATGCTTCAATTATCGGTATTCCAAAACCTTCAAATATACTTGGGTATATAAATATTGTCGCTGTTTGATACAATATTGATAATTCTTTTAATGATACTCCTTCAAGAAAATGAACTCTATCATTTAAATCATTCTCGTTGATAAATTCATTAATTTTATTGAAATATGCTGTTTTTCTTCCTACAATTACCAAATCGGTATCAACTTTTCTTATAGATTTTACTATTGTTAATGCATTTTTTCGCTCTTCAATAGTTCCTACGTTTAAAATAAAATCTTTTGGTAAATTATATTTTTGAATTAATTTTTTTCGCTCTTCTGTGGTGCTTTCTTCTTTAAAAACAGCATGACATCCTTGATAAACTACAGCTATTTTCTCTTTATCTATCTTTAGATAATCAATGATATCGTTTTTAGTTTGCTCACTTATTGCAATTATTTTATCCGCCCTTTTAGCAGCGTGCTTGAATTTGAAAAAATGTATTTTTCGATCAAAAAAAGAATATAATTTTGGGTATCTTACAAAAATTAAATCGTGAATAGTTACTACCGTTTTAATATTTTTTTTGTGGATTCCAAACGGAATTTCTCCCGACAAACCATGATAAATTTCAATATTATCGTTCTCCAATTGCTTAAGTATTGGCTTTTGACGCCATAATGAGGATAATCTACGCCATAATAAAGTATTAGGTAGTACTTCTTCCATGTTAGAAATTAACTTTAATCTGTTAACTTTTTTTGGCTTAGTATTGTACAATACGTAACTATTATCGGGAAAATAGTTTCCCATAATTCGTATGAGATCTCTACTGTAATTACCTAATCCTGTGGTATTGTGAAAAGCCCTCTTAGCATCAAAACCTACCTTCATACTAAATTAACTTTTTTCTAATCCGTTTATACATTTAAAATTACCTAAGGCTATTTTTTCTTTTAACAACGCTCTATTGATTTCTACACCTTCAATCGAATAACTTCTTTCGTGATGTAAATGATAAACAATAGCTTTATTTTTAACAGACTTACTACCTATACCTAAGCGCTTTAATCTCCATTCAACATCTGTATCTTCTCCTACTGCAGCTCTAACATAATCTTCATCAAAACCATTAATATCAATAAGATGTTTCTTCTTTATTCCCCAATTGCAACCCAATAAGCCTTTATCTTTCATTGTTAACATAAGACTGTTATTACCTAGATATAAAGCTTCTTTTTTTCTACTAGAGTCTGATAAAAGTATTTTTATTGTTTTCAAATGTTCTAGCGACCTATCTTCTACTATTTTATTCGTAATTGTTGCACCTAACATTACCCGCCTTCCTTTTAGCATAACTCCTTCTTCAGTATTATTTATGTATCCCTTTACAAAATGCTTGTGAGGTATACAATCTCCATCTATAAAAGCTAATGTTTCTGCGTTTGATGCTTTTATTGATTTATTAAGCATCATGTTTTTTCTAAAACCATTATCAACTTCTTGATGAACATGCAAAATTGGAAATGAATAATCTTTTGATTCTTTATCTAAAAAATCAATAGTTTCTGGGTTATTATCATCTTCAGAAATAATAACTTCAAAGCCTGAAACACTTTGAACATTAAGTGCTTTAAGAATAAGTTTTAAATTTTCTAGTGCTTTGTAATATGATACAACGATTGATAATTTTATCATTTAAGGGTGCTTTTTTATCCCGAAGAATTTCTTTAATTTATATTTGAGTAGTTTTTTACTATAATCTTTTTGAGCAGCTGATAAAAAATAGAAATATGGATTTCCTCTGCGTAAATCGCCGTTAATTATTTTAGGTTTAAACTTATTTTTCCAAGCCACATAATTAAAACTCAACTGATCTCTTTTACTCATAGAAGAAACCATGTGCCACCATTCTTCCATAACTTTAATCACTTTAGTATCGTTATGTTTTCTTATAAGTACACCACCTTTAATTAGCCCGTTTTTCTTAGGATATCCTTCTAATTTGAGTAATTCTATCTGTTTCTCCATAACCACAGGGTCATCTTTGAAAACGCCTTTACGCTCTGCGATTTCTAGAATGGCATTATATTCTTCATAAATACAATCTCTAGAATCGTCTGTTTGTGTATGATCAAATGTAACCATCTTAAAATCACCTAACGATTTTAACAGTTCATGTATATCACCTACAATTAAAAAATTACTGTCGATATAAATACTAACCTCATATTGATTGAAATATAAATGAGGTAATAGTTTTGGATGTCTATTTTTTAAAACTTCATTATCGCCCTCAAACTTTAACGGCATGGGTTTCCAAGGAAATTTTACTTTGTTATTATCATCTGTGAAACAAACAAAGTCAATTCCTTCAACTTTTTTTTGAGGTATAAAACCATAATTATCCCCGAAAGCTCCAGTATATACTACTACTTTATTCATACAAAAAGCAAATATAGAATATATATTTGCCTTTGTGTAATAATTGTATTTATTCCTTAATTAAACAGCTACATCGTACTCTCTTAATGCATTATTTAATGAAGTTTTTTTGTCTGTACTTTCTTTACGCTTACCGATGATTAAGGCACATGGAACGTTAAATTCTCCCGCTGAAAACTTCTTAGTGTAACTCCCTGGAATTACTACAGATCTTGCTGGTACAATTCCTTTCATTTCAACAGGTTCTTCGCCTGTTACATCAATAATTTTAGTAGATGCTGTTAGTACTACATTGGCTCCTAAAACAGCTTCTTTTTCTACACGAACACCTTCAACAACTATACATCTAGATCCTATAAAAGCATTATCTTCTATAATCACTGGCGCAGCTTGCAAAGGCTCCAATACACCACCAATTCCTACACCACCAGAAAGGTGTACATTTTTACCAATTTGAGCACAAGATCCAACAGTGGCCCAAGTATCAACCATAGTTCCTTCATCAACATAAGCTCCAATATTTACATAACTTGGCATTAATATAGTTCCTGGTGAAATGTAAGCTCCATGTCGAGCAACAGCATTTGGTACTATTCGTATTCCTTTTTCTTTATAATTTCTTTTTAATGGAATTTTATCATGATATTCAAAAATACCTGCTTCCAAAGTCTCCATTTTCTGAATAGGGAAATACAATACAACAGCTTTTTTTACCCATTCGTTTACTTGCCATCCGTCTGATGATGGTTCAGCAACTCTTAATTCTCCAAGATCAAGTAAATCAATTACTTTTCTAATTGCCGTAGTTGTTTCTTCTTGTTTCAATAACTCTCTGTTATCCCAAGCATTTTCTATAATAGAACGTAATTCTGTCATCGGTAATAATTTTCTACAAATATAAATGTGAATGTAAATTTCTAAAGCGAAAATACGTTTTTTAAACAGATAAGTAAAGGTTGTTTAAAATCATTACTTTTGCGAAAATCTTTATTTATTTTGGGCAGAATTTTAGCATTAGACTTTGGAAAAAAAAGAACAGGAATAGCTGTAACTGATGAATTACAAATTATAGCTTCTGGATTAACTACTGTAAATACAGAAGATGTAATTTCTTTTCTAAAAGAGTATATAGCAAAAGAGAATGTGGATTTATTTATCGTTGGTAAACCTAAACAAATGGATAATACGGATAGCGAAAGTGAAACTTTGATACTTCCATTCATAGAAAAGTTATCCAAAAATATTCCAACAATGCCTATTCAGCGCATTGATGAGCGATTTACTTCAAAAATGGCTTTTCAGACCATGATTGATGGTGGATTAAAGAAGAAACAACGTAGAAATAAAGCACTTATCGATGAAATAAGTGCTACAATAATTTTACAATCTTATTTATACAACAAATAATTTTTTCAATCAACAAGTAACTTTGTACTTTTGTCTACGTTAATAAAGTAATCTACCATGATTTTACCAATAGTTGCCTATGGCGACCCTGTATTAAGAAAAGTTGGAAAAAATATAGAAGCTGACTATCCTGGACTTAAAGAGCTAGTCGCTAATATGAAAGAAACTATGTACAATGCCTCTGGTGTTGGATTAGCTGCTCCTCAAATAGGAAGGCCTATTCGATTGTTTGTAATTGATGCCTCTCCTTTTGCTGAAGATGATAGTTTAAATGAAGTTGATCGTAATGTTTTGAAAAATTTTAATAGAGTCTTCATCAATCCAAAAATAGTTGAAGAAGAAGGTGAAGAGTGGGTTTTTAATGAAGGTTGCCTAAGTATATGTTAGAGAGGATGTATGGAGACAACCTAATATCAAATTTGAGTATGTTGATGAAAATTTCGAAAAACATACCGAAGAATTATCTGGTTTAGCTGCTAGAGTATTTCAGCATGAATATGACCATATTGAAGGCGTATTATTTACCGATAAATTGTCGTCTCTTAAAAAGAGACTTATTAAGAAAAAATTAGAAAATATATCAAAAGGAAAAATACGTTCAAACTATAGAATGCGTTTTCCTAATTTAAAAAAATAACACTTAATGGAATTTAGTAAAATCATTGCAGTATCAGGAAAACCTGGTTTATTTGAAATCATATCGCAAACAAAATCTGGTGTAATTGTTAAATCTTTATTAGACAACAAGAGAATGCCAATAACTGCCACTCATAATGTTAGTTTATTAGAAAACATAGCTATTTATACCTATATTGAGGATATTCCTTTGGCACAAGTTTTTAAAAATATATCTGATAAAGAAGCAGGTAAAGAAGCTATCTCTCATAAAGAAAGTAACGATAAGCTTAAAGCTTATTTTTCAGAAGTATTACCTGATTTTGATGAAGAAAGAGTATATACTTCTAACATAAAAAAAGTTATACAATGGTATAATATTTTAGTGAAAGTTGATTTTGACTTTACTACACTTTCTGAAGAAGTTGCTTCTGAAGAGGAAGAATAAACCCTTATTTTTATGCTAAATAGCCGTAAACAACAATTAGAAGCATTTAATCGTTTACTCGATATAATGGATGAGCTTAGAGAAAAATGTCCGTGGGATAAAAAGCAAACACTTGAAAGTTTACGACACCTAACCATAGAAGAAGTTTATGAATTAGGAGATGCTATATTAGATAACAACTTAGAAGAACTAAAAAAAGAGTTAGGCGATGTGCTTTTGCACATCGTTTTTTATGCTAAAATAGGTAGTGAGAAAAAAGCCTTTGACATCGCAGATATTGCTAATGCGATTTCTGACAAACTTATTGATAGACATCCTCATATTTATGCAGACGTTACTGTTAAGGATGAAAATGAAGTTAAACAGAACTGGGAAAAGCTCAAGCTAAAAGAAGGTAAAGAATCCGTACTTGAAGGAGTTCCTAAAAGTTTACCAGCTATGGTAAAAGCTAATCGAATACAAGATAAAGTTTCTGGAGTTGGTTTTGACTGGGAAGAGCCACATCAAGTTTGGGAAAAAGTTCAAGAAGAACTTACCGAACTTAATGAAGAAATAGCACAAGGAAATCAACAAAATATTGAAGAAGAATTTGGTGATGTACTATTCTCTATGATCAATTACGCTCGTTTTATTAACGTAAATCCGGAGAATGCGCTAGAAAGAACTAATAAAAAGTTTATCAATCGCTTTCAGTATTTAGAGAACAGTGCAAAAAAAGAAGGAAAAGAATTATCAGAAATGAGCTTGGCCGAGATGGATATATATTGGGAAAAAGCTAAAACATTTTACAAATAAGAAAGACTTAATGAATGTACTCTTCGTTATCGGTGGTGGTAATTTAAATGCTCAAATCGCACAAGTTGCTCTCTTTTTAGGCCTTAAAAATAAAGGATGTACCATCTACTTAATAGGTGGTATTAATGAAGAAGTTGCTAAATACATTACTTCTCAAGACAATACTGTTTTTTTTCAAGATTTATATCCAAAGAAGAAAATTGATGCTGATTATCAAGATAAATTTGAATCGTTACTAAATAAATTTAATATTGATTTAGTTCATTTTGTAAGCGGTAAAGCGAGTAGAAGTGGATTAATTGTACTAAAAAAATATCCTAAGATAAAAAGTGTTGTTTACTTCGGCTCTGCTAGTTTACATTGGTACGATCCTTCTTCTTATTTGACATATTTACACCCAAGAATTAATGCTATCATCGGTAACAGTGACTTCGTTTACAGCCATGTTAAAAAACAATTATTCGGAGCAAATAAGCAGAAGGCTATTCGTATTTTTAAAGGGTACAGCTCCGATTGGTTTAAAGATATAATTCCATTTGACTTTACAACACTCGGAATACCTAAAGATGCCATTATTGTTTGCTCAGTTGGTAATCACAGGAAAGTTAAAGGCACTAAATATTTTCTTGAATCTTCTTACTTTTTAAATTCAACTAAAGAAATTCATTATATACTCATAGGAAATAATACGGATACTCCTAAGTTAAAAAAGATCATAGATAATAGCCCTATTTCAAATAAAATACATATCCTAGGTCATCGTAACGACGTAGCTTCATTAATGGCTGGCGCTGATATGTATGCACAAACTTCATTAAGTGAAGGTTTTGGCAGAGCCATTAGCGAAGCAATGTCTGTAGGAAAACCCATTGTAATGACAAATGCAGGAGGTTGCACGGAATTGATTGATGAAAATTCTGGTATCGTTGTGCCTTTAAAAGATTCGATAGGAATAGCAAAAGCAATTTCGTCATTAGCAAACAACGATAAGCTACGAATACAAATGGGTGAAAATGCAAAAGATAGAATTAATAATGTTTACAGCATAGATCGCACTGTTAGTGAAACCTTGGCTTTATATAAAAAACTATTAAAACAATAAATTATGGCATTAACTGAATCAAACTCATTTCAAATTGGTAAAATAGCACCTCATTTTGAACTAATAAATAGTGTAGATAATGCCTTAGTTTCATTAGATAAAGCGAAAGGTAATAACGGAACTGCCATATTTTTTATTTGTAACCACTGCCCTTTTGTTTTACATGTTAACGAAGAATTAGTGAAATTAGCTAATGATTATAATCAAAAAGGAATTTCTTTTATAGCGATTAGTAGTAATGATATTGAAAATTATCCTCAAGATCGTCCAGAATTAATGAAAGAAGTGGCTGAAAAACTACACTATCCGTTTCCTTACTTATATGACGAAAGTCAACAAGTTGCGAAAGAATACGACGCTGCCTGCACACCAGATTTATATCTTTTTGATGCTAATTTGAAAGCTGTTTATCATGGTCAGTTAGATAGTTCTAGACCTGGAAATGGAATTCCAGTAACGGGAAAAGATTTCAGAAATGCTCTAGATGCTCTACTTGAAAATAACTCAATATTAGAAATCCAGAAACCAAGTATAGGATGTAATATAAAATGGAAATAGTTTATTAAAATTAAACTGTTTTTATAATTTTCATCCTGAAATGGATCCCGCATGTTAATATAAAAAAATAGCACTGAAGTGTTAAAGCTGTATTTAGAGTTAATAATTCTTATTTAAATTTAATTTTGATATGATGTACAGACACTAAAATCATTCTATAAAAATCAAATTTATTAACTTAAATCTAAATGTAACGTAGA
This sequence comes from Tenacibaculum sp., assembly GCA_020629275.1. Taxonomy (GTDB): domain Bacteria; phylum Bacteroidota; class Bacteroidia; order Flavobacteriales; family Flavobacteriaceae; genus Polaribacter. The sequence goes on from JAHDDQ010000030.1 coordinate 32,232, forward strand.
TTATACACTCATAATTTTACTAAATAATTTAATATGTAATGCATTGAAAATTGTTCTTAAAAATGCCATTAAATTTTTGAACTGTCGAAAAGCTTACGTTAAAGTGTAGGAAAGTGTAGACCAATGAACTTGTATTATTAAGAGTATTATTTAATTTTGGTATTAAATTATTAATCCCCAATTAATTATGCAAAAATTAACTTACTTCCTTTTTTTTGTCCTCATTATTAACTTTTCTTATGCTCAAAAAAATACTACTCAAACTCTAGATGAGGCTTTAGTTAAAGCTAAAAAAGAGAATAAACACGTTTTCATAAATTATCTGAATCTTTCTAGTAAACTTAGTCAGAAAATGAAACAACAAATGAAAAATGAGCATTTTCAATCATTGATAAGCTCTAATTATATTGTTGTAAACATTAATGTTAATGAAGAAGAAGCTTCAGAATATTTTACATGTTCGAACCCAATGAAATCCATGAGTAATGATAACTGTGAAGCTATGAAGTTTCCTTTTTGGTATATTTTGGATAGTGATGGAAATCATATTGGTACTTCGATAAAAGACGGAAATAATAATATCGGTTATCCTACAACTAAGGAAGCTATCAATGATTTTGTTCAAGTAATTCAAAATACTTCGGACTTAAAAGCTGACAAGCTTAGTTTGATCACAGATAGTTTTAATAAAATGAATGCAGAAAAACTATACTCTGTAAAATAATTATCATTGTTAAAACTTAAATACAAAAAACTCCCAAAATATTTTGGGAGTTTTTTGTTTTAGTTTAGCTTCTTAGCTTTCTTTACTTTTTGCTTTGTTAACGCTATTGCAATAACTTCACTCATCTCAGTTACGTAATGGAATTTTAATCCTTTTAAATAACTTTCCTTTATCTCATCTATATCTCTCTTATTTTCTGCACACAATATAATCTCTTTTATATTTGCTCTTTTAGCAGCCAATATTTTCTCTTTTATTCCACCTACTGGCAATACTTTACCTCTAAGGGTAATCTCTCCAGTCATGGCTAGTTTATTCTTAACTTTACGTTGAGTAAAAACAGAAACTAGAGATGTCAACATTGTAATACCTGCACTCGGACCATCCTTTGGTGTTGCTCCTTCTGGTACATGAATATGAACATCATTTTTTTCTAAAATATCAGAATTAATACCAAAATCTTCAGCGTTAGATTTTATGTATTTCATCGCAATAGTTGAAGATTCTTTCATCACGGTACCCAAATTACCAGTAATAGAAAGGTTTCCTTTCCCCTTAGATAGAATAGACTCTATAAATAATATATCACCACCAACGCTTGTCCAAGCTAAACCAGTTACTACACCTGCTGTATCGTTATTTTCATATTTGTCTCGCTCCATGCGTGCTGGACCTAAAATACTTTCAATGTCATCATTTGTTAATGTAACCTGATACTCCTCTTCCATTGCTATAGATTTTGCAGCATAACGAACAACCTTAGCTACTTGCTTTTCTAAGCCTCTAACACCAGATTCTCTTGTGTAACCTTCTACAATTTTTTCAATTTGGGGTTTCCCTAATTTTAAATGCTCGTCATTTAATCCGTGCTCTTTTAGTTGCTTTGGAACTAAATATTTCTTAGCTATTTCGACCTTTTCTTCAATTGTATAGCCTGTAACATTAATAATTTCCATTCGATCTCTTAGAGCCCAAGGTATCTGGTTAATATTATTAGCTGTAGCAATGAATAATACTTTAGAAAGGTCGTATCCAACTTCTAAATAATTATCATAAAACTCTGTGTTTTGCTCTGGATCAAGCACTTCTAACATAGCAGAAGAAGGATCTCCTTGATGACTTTGACTTAATTTATCTATTTCATCCAATACAAAGACGGGATTAGAGGTTCCAGCTTTTTTAATATTTTGGATTAATCTACCTGGCATTGCTCCAATATACGTTTTACGATGTCCTCTTATCTCTGCTTCATCACGTAAACCTCCTAAAGACATTCTTATATACTTTCTACCTAATGCTTCTGCAACTGATTTTCCTAATGAGGTTTTTCCTACACCTGGAGGCCCGTATAAACATATAATAGGAGATTTCATATCTCCTCTAAGTTTTAATACAGCTAAATGCTCAATGATACGATCTTTAACTTTCTCTAAACCGAAATGATCTCGGTTAAGTATTTTTTCAGCCTTTTTTAAATCAAATTTATCTTCAGAGTATTCTCCCCAAGGTAAATCTAACATTAACTCTAAATAGTTTCTTTGAACACCATACTCAGCCATTTGAGGATTCATACGCTTTAAGCGGTGCAATTCTTTTTCAAAAGTCTCTGCAACTTCTTTATTCCATTTTTTAGATTTAGCTTTTGAGCGCATTTCATCCAACTCTTGATCGTGAGAAACACCTCCTAATTCTTCTTGAATGGTTTTTAGCTGCTGATGCAAATAATATTCTCGTTGCTGTTTATCTAAATCTGACCTTGTTTTAGATTGAATATCATTCTTCAATTGTAGCTTTTGCAATTCTTTATTAAGATTTTTTAGTGTTAAAAGAGCTCGCTCTTTTAAACTATCTTTCTCTAATACTACTTGTTTTTGCGCTACACTCAAATCCATATTAGATGAAATAAAATTCACTAAAAAAGAATTTGATTGAATATTTTTAATAGCGAAAGACGCTTCAGAAGGTAACATCGGATTCTCTTTAATTACCTCTAATGCTAATTCTTTAATTGAATCGATAATGGCATCAAACTCCTTTTTATCATCAATTTCTCTATCTTCAACTACTTCTTTCACCCTAGCTTTTAAATAAGGCTCTTGTTGAATAATTTCATCAATCTCAAAGCGTTTTTTCCCTTGAATGATAACAGTTGTATTACCATCTGGCATCTTTAAAACACGTAATATTTGCGCTACAACTCCTGTATGATAAATATCATTCCCTTTAGGGTCTTCAACATCACTATTTCGTTGCGCTACGACTCCTACTGTTTTATTTCCTTTATTTGCATCTTTAATAAGCTGTATAGAACTATCTCTACCTGCTGTTATTGGAATAACTACTCCTGGAAATAATACAGTATTGCGTAATGGAAGTATTGGTAATTCGTTTGGAATATCTTCCTTATTAATTATTTCTTCATCTTCTGGGGTTAATAATGGGATTAATTCAGAATCTTCGTTTAACATATCTTGAAGCGACAAATTGTCTAAATGTATGATTTTTGATTTACTCATGCTTTTTTCTTAACTGTCATTATGACATTTGTTTTCAAACTTTCCTTCTAACACAAAAACACAACACCTTATATAACAGTGCTTTAATATTTAAAAAGATTAAATCTATTAATATTAAGTCAATAGTTATGCCAACTAAATTATAATAGTTAGTATTTTTATTGCCATGTAACATTTGTTAGCGATATTCGTCATATATACTGTAATTTACATCAATAACTTTCTTTAAATCTATATGAAAAAACTTATTTTTTATTCAATTTTTATTGCTCTTTTAACTAATTGTACGTCTAAAAAAAATTCTCCTGACTTTATTTCCAAAGCAAGTGGTCGTTATTTTTTTAACGCAGACGAAACTATTAACGCCTATTTCAAAGATGAAGAACTTATGATAAGATGGAGAGGTAAAGATTTATCTCCTTTGAAAATTAATGACAGTACATTTTATGTAAGTGAACTTAATGAAAAATTAATTTTTATTACTGCTGAACATAAAATTAAACTAGCCTCAAAAAGAGAACACAATGATGAAGTTTTTATATTTCATAAGCTAAAAGATGGAGAAAAAACACCCAGAGAGTATTTGAAAAACGGAAACTACAAAATGGCACTTGAAGGGTATTTAGCTATTAAAAAAAGAGATAGTATGAATCCTGTAATTCGTGAAAATAATTTGAACTCCATTGGCTATCAATTTCTTAAAAATGATGATATTAAGAAAGCTATTGAGGTATTTAAAATTAATATTGCTTTGTATCC
>JAHDDQ010000031.1:0-15632 GCA_020629275.1 Tenacibaculum sp.
AAATAATTCTTCCTATACCTACAAAACGTTTTTCATCTTGTAGTTCTCCCATAATTACAAATTTCATATTTGTCCCACCATAATTACGTACGAAGGCTCGCGTTACCTGAAAATCTTCCCAATAATCGTTTGTTTTATTTACATAAGTATTGAAACTTGGTAGCTCTTTTTCGTATTTTTCTTGCCATTCATAGGTTTTTCTACCTGGCCGTAAATCTTCTAATAATTTAGCTTGATCGCCTCCGTACAAAAAATTGGCAGGTATTAATACTAATATGCTCAAACAAAAATAAGTTCCCGTTATTGCAAACATAAATTGAAAAGGTAGACCTATAATTCCTAGTGCTGTATGCGCATCTGACCAAACTCTTTTTAGAGCTATTCTAGGATTGAAAGTATAAAAATTAGGAATGATTTTCTTCCAATGTACAATAACACCAGTTACAATTGCAAATAAGAAAAAGAATGCTATAAATCCGGCAATATAGACTCCAATAATGGGCATTTGATGAAAAAAATGAAGTCGATATAAAAACTCTCCTAAATTATAATGTTCTTCATATGGTTGTATTTCATCTGCATCAATTGCTACCGAAAAATAATGTTCTTCTTTAGCTTTTTCCGAAGCCAATGAATCTTTACTTGCTGCTAAAAATGTGTAAATCTTATCACTTTCTCCTCCAAAATTTAATTGTATATCTCTTCCTAAAAGATCATATTCTTTGTTTAATTTTTCAAAAATATTATCATAATCAATTGCTGATCTTTTCGTGTGACTAACTTTCTTACCTGTTTCCCATATCGCTATTTCTTCTTTGAACAAAGCAAAAGCACCTGCGAAAAAAATTACATAAAGAGCTACACTAATTACAATACCACTAATTGTATGTGTATTAAAAAATACGTTATAATTTCTTTTACTCATTATACAAATAGATTGAATTGATTCACTTTTGTGTATATTATGAATAGAATTGTAATAGTTAGAATGTAAACTCCAAAAGCTTTATAAGCATTTTTAAATATATAAGGTATAATCACCAATGCTCCCCATAATATAAAATGTGTAAATATTGATGTTATCAATACTTCTTTGTGAAATGGAAGTACTAATGCTAATATCATATGAATGAGTGCAGAAATAATATATCCACCTATCAATCCAGTGATAATTTTAATTGACTTCTGCCAATTTGATGATGTTAAGTATTTTGGATTAGCTGGCATAAGAAAAAATATATTCTAGGATAAATATGGAACAGATAGTGATAAAAAGATGTTTATATCCAACTATTTTCATCGGATATATAATAATGACTGAGCTCATACATATTGAAAATAATACAACTGTGTATATAATACCCGATGTTGTACCAAATATGGTTATTGCTACACTAATACTTGTACCCAGTAAAATTAGGTTTATTATCGTAAGATACTTCTTACACGTTAATACTTTTCTTTCCAAAAAAGTATCGTTTCTTATACTTACTTTACTTGATGCTCCATACAAAAAAAAACTAACCAGACTTAATAATAAGATTAATAAACTATTCATAAATTATCGTTTTCCTGAAGGAATTACAGAACTCTAGACGTATTATCTAGAGCTCTGAAATCCACAAAAATTAATTCAAATTTCAACTACAATACTCAATTAATTTAAGACAGGGGATTATTAAAATGTATATGATATAGTTCCTAAAAATGATCTTGGTGCCTGAGCATTAACTGTACTCCAACCTGTATAATATCTTTCATTACTTAAATTGTTTGCTTTAATTCCAATTCTATATTTTTCTGTATTGTAGTATAAACTTGCGTTATATATTGTATAGCTTGGTAATGTAAATACACCTGAAACTGAATTATTCATTACCAAATTTTCTGATGCTCCATTAAGTCCTGCTCCGATACCAAAATTTTTTAAAAAACTATCTGATTGAAATTGATAATCTGCCCAAAGGTTATAAATAGATTGTGGTCCAGAAGATTCTAATCTTCTTCCCGAAAACTCTACTATATTTCTTCCTAAAAGCTTACTATTCGTATCTGTGTATTTTGTATCATTGTAAGAATATGATGCTCTTAGATTCAGCCCTTCTATTGGATTTGCATTCATTTCTAACTCAATTCCTTTACTAACTACTTCTTCTACATCTACTGTTAATGGGAATAATAATGCATTAGGATCTGAAGTTGTTTTGTTATTAACGATAATGTGATAATAACTAGCTCCTAAGTTTAATCTTCCATTGAATATATTAGTTTTTATACCACCTTCAAATTGATTAGCTTGTTCTGGCTTGAACGTAGTCGTAGTTCCGTCTGGATTAATTACTGGATCAACATTAACGAATCCTGTTTGGAAATTCGCAAATACAGATAGTTTATTCATTATCGGCTGATATACTACACCTGCCTGTGGTGAAAATGTTGTCTTTGTATAATCATCGTTTGTAGTTGCTGTATTGCCATCTTGTATAAAATGATCTATACGAGCACCTAAATTAACTGTTAATGCTGGTGTTATATTTAAGACATCAGATATATAAGCTGCTAATACTTGTGATTTTGTTTCGTTTACTCTTACTGGAATTTGACTAAAAACTGCATCTAGTTGACCTTTGGTAGGAGAATACGCTGCGTTAGGTGTAAACGTAGACGGTATAACATCTCCTTGAGCATTTAAAAATGCATCAAAATAAGGTAAACCGTTGTATAACCCTTCTATTTGCTGTCCTACTCCTTGCAATACTGGTACTAACTGTGGTGGCACTGGAAGTGCTGCTGCATTTTGAAAAAAGCCAAGTAATTGTGGAAAATTAGATGTTGAAGTTATAGTAGGGTTTCCTACTTTATTCATCGACTTTTGTGTTTTACTTACATAATCGACACCAAAAACTAAGCGATTCCTTAAATCTCCGATTTTAAAATCTCCTGTAAAATTTTGCTGTACATTATAATTTGTTGAATTACCATCACGCTTATCAAAAATTCTGGTAAAAGCTTCTTGCTGAAATAGTGCTCCAGCTTCTACTAACATTGGACTCACAATTGGTCCTAAAAAAGGCGCTAATGGTGCTAACTGAGGATCGTTTACAATTTGCCCTAACTGTAAAATTGCTGCAGCTCCTCCGTCAACATTGTATTGATAATAACCATCTACTTCTCCATAACTTCCTGAGAAAATGGTTTGAGAGGTCCATTCATCAGAAATTTTATAATCACCAATTACCCTAGCATTAAAAATGGGATTAGTTAATGTTACATCATTAGAAGTAAATGATTTATCTGGATCTATACCCAGATCTTCAATATTTTTAGAAGGCATCTCTGCTCCTCTCCTTAGAAATAACATAGAAGGATTTGTTTGCTCAGTTCTTGAAAACTCAAGACCTACAGAAAAATTTAAACGATTGTTTACTTGATATGATAAAGACGGAGCTACAAAAAAAGTTTCTTTAAATCCTGCATCTTGAAAACTATCTTGTTTCAAGTATGAGGCATTCACTCTCAAATATGGTCCATTATCATTGCTTAAAGGTGTATTAATATCAACAGAAGCTCTGTAAGTTCCAAAAGAACCTACTGTATAGGTACCTCTTACTCCAAAACCTTTGTATGGTTTTTTAGTAACCACGTTTATCAGACCACCTAACGAAGTATCGGTACTTCCAAACAAGGTTGCAGCTGGTCCTTTTATAACTTCTATTCTTTCTATATAAGAAGGATCAATAGCACTAAATGTTACACCAGAAACACCATCGATTAATTTTGGTTGCACTGCAAAACCCCTTGATGCATAAAATGATGTACCTTCACCAGCAGTTCTTCCTGTTGCTTCCCACAATTTTGTAATACCCGTTGCATTTACTAACGCTTCGTCTAAATTGGTAACTACCTGAGATTCTAATATTTCATTAGTTACAGTAGTGTACACTTGAGAATTCTCAATATCTTTCAGTGGCAACTTAGATACGTAGGCTGTTTTTTTACGTGAAAATGTATTGTTTTTGCTAACTATCTCTACTTCATTAAGCAGTTCGTTCCCTTCATATAAAACAACACTTAAGTTTTTAGTTATAGGAGCTATTTCAATTTCTCTTGTTTTATACCCGAATGAAGAGAATTGTAATGTTATTTTTTGATTTGCTGGAAGGTTTTCTATTTTGAAAACTCCGTCCAAATCTGTAATAACGCCTTTGGTTGTTCCCTTAATTGTCACATTAACGCTAGGCAATCTTTCATTATTATTGTCAACTACGTTACCGCTTACGCTATTATTCTGTGAAAAAGTTAGCATACTACTAAATAGTAGTATATAAAAAAGTATAAATTGTTTCATTTATTTTTATTTAGACTTATTAAATATTAAATTTGCTGCAAATGTATAACCTATCCCCCGATACAGCAAAGTAATTTAGAATAATTTTAAATAACGTTTTGTCATTTAAAATATAAAGTCAAAATTATAGGTAACGGTATGACTTAAATGACGCAATTGGGATTAAAAAAGACGGGATTTTAAAAGTTTTTAAAATGAATGAGACAAACCAGAAAGTATTTGGCTTGAGGGATATTTTACGATTAACAATTGAACACGAACTTTGTGGTGTTAACACCAAAGTTTTTAAAGTTGATTCCACCTATGGCAATGGTTCTTTTACTAGTATTTCATTTGACGGATTGACAGTTCGTTTTTTAGATACCGAGTTTAATAGTGATATGAAGTTTCAAAGTAAACAAGAAATCGACGCTTTAGTATTTTCTGCATTAGTAAAAGGTGAGAAAAAAATCTGTATTAAGGATATTGAATTAGAAGTTTTTCAAGAAAACCATGAGGGATATATTTCTTACGTACAAAGCATAAACGGCTCATTTACGTACTCTAAAAATAAACCTATTAAGGAAGTTGTCGTAAAAATGACTTTAGATTTTATTAAAAAACATCAATTAGATTCTTTATTTCCTATAGTTGAAACTTACTCTTTGCAAAATATTCAACACAATTTTATGTATCAACTTTGTAATAAAACACAACAGATAATTGCAGAAATAATAGACGACAAGAGAAACGGAATTTTAAAACGTTTATTTCTGGAATCTAAAGTACTGGAACTACTTTCATTACAAATTGATACAAATAAAGAAAAAGAAATAAAAGGTAGTACTACAATTAAAAAAGTATACAAAGCTGAACGTATATTGGTTAGAAATCTTGATACTCAATTTTCAATTTACGACTTATCTAGAAAAGTATTTTTAAATGAATTTTTACTAAAAAAAGAATTTAAACGAATTTTTAATGATACTATTTTCGAGTATACTTTTAAAAAGAGAATGGAAGAAGCTAAGAAATTATTACGAAATACTTCTAAGCCTATCTATGAAATTGCTGAGTCGGTGGGCTATAAAAATCCTACACATTTTACAGCCGCATTTAAAAAAGTTGAAAAGAAAACTCCCAAAATCTACAGAAAAGAAGTGTTGTAATCTTCTATTCTTTTCAACCTTCTAATTTTCATTAAACATTGCTTTTATTTCTCCATGCTTCTTCTCGATATATTTGAGCTTTTTTTCCTCCATCTATATGATTCCAACCTGGTGGCATAAAAATGTAATTTACTTTGTCTTTAATCGTTGGAGCTACCTTGATATCTCTCCATAATTCTTTCCACATTAAAAACTGTACATCCCAAAAATTTTCGCTATTTAACTTATCATGCATTATTCCGTATTGAATTTTTTCATCGTCTAATTCTGTTTGAAAAGTTTTAAATAAACGATCCCATATGGAAAGTGTTTCACCATAATTCCTATCTAAATAAATGTGATTCTTAGCATGATGTACTCGATGTACTGAAGGCGTTATAAATAAACCTTCAAGCCATTTGAAACTTCCTACAAACTTTTCATTAGTATGCGATAATGTTGCATATAAGCGAGCGACAGGTTCTATTACAAAAATCATGAATGGATGAAATCCTAAAATAGGTAACCATATGAAATTGAAAGGTGTAAAAAACACATCAAAAATAGAACCTCTTGCTACTACAGTTAAATTCATTTCTTCTGCTGTGTGATGAACTCCATGTATACACCAAAGAAATCGTACTTTATGACCTAAATAGTGAATAAAAAATACAGTAAAATCATACAATAAGAAAGCGATTATCCAAGAATACCATTCGAAATTCATTTCAAAGAGTTTATGTTCATACAACCAAAACATAGTTCCTACGATAAATATTTTAGACAGTAAAAAATATGGAATGCTTTGTAATAAATAGGATAAAATACTTACAAATCCTTCTTTTTTCTTTTCAATATAATTGGTAATGAATAAAATGATTAACTCTATAACCATTAATACCAAAACAATTGCACTCATGTGTACTAAATGTCCTGAAAGTTTCTCTATTAATGTTAAATTCATAATACTATTCTGAAAAAATTGTTACTAAAAAATCACAAATCTGTCGTATCCCAGCTTTGGATGCTTCAGTATTCTTTAATGCGTTTAATACTATAAAATCATGAATTGTTCCTCCATATCTTGTGGAAATTACTGGAACATTAGCCGTACGTAATTTTTTGGCATATGCTTCCCCTTCATCTCTAAGCACATCGTATTCTGCAGTTATTATTAATGTTCTTGGTAGGTTTTTTAACTGCTCCTTAGAGGCTCTTAAAGGGGATACTTTTGGTAATGAATGAGTCTTTATATCTGGAGCATATTGTTCCCAAAACCAAATCATGATATCTCTTGATAAATAATGTCCTTTAGAAAACTGTTCATAAGAGTTTGTATTTACATTGGCATCGGTAACTGGATACAATAAGATTTGTCCTTGTAACTGAGGAGATCCCTTTTCTTTCGACATCATCGCTACTACAGTAGCCATATTTCCTCCTGCACTGTCTCCTCCAACTATAATCTTATCCGAATCTAAATCATATTTTTCACCATACTTTGAAATGAATAATGTGACTAAGTAAGCTTCTTCATTTGCTTTAGGAAATTTGGTTTCTGGCGCAAGAGAATATTCAACAAAAACAATTCCAATACCAGCCTTTTCAGCTAGGTTTGACATGAGCCTTTTATGTGTTTTAAAACTATTGAATACCCAACCTCCTCCGTGGAAATATACCAAAACTGGTAATTTCTTTTTTACTCTTCTGGGTTTTACGATTACAACTTTTATTTCTTTACCTGCTATTTTTAGTAATTCTCTTTGAAAAATAACGCTTTCGAATGTTAATGTTGAATCTTTTTGCATATTCTCCATTGCTTCTCTAGCAATATTTAGTGGTAATTCCTGTAACGAAGGACCTTTGTAAGCATGAACAGCTTCTAAAAACTCTTGAACACTTGGATCTATTCCATAACTTCCTGCTAGCTTAGCTTGCGCAATTAATTGAAGCTGAAGAAAAATTATACTTATTACTAATACATTTCTCATTTTAGTGCCACTTTTTGAATTAATACTGGTTTTCTTCTGCTTTCTGGTATTATATATCTGTTAAAGAGATAAAGCATTAAAAATGTTCCTGTATTGATTAATATTATTATACCTAAAACTGAAGGTTCGTTGTATGCCGAATAATTAGTAAAAGCTAATAACCAGTATATTAAAACCCATTGAATTATATAAAATGGCGTAACATTTTTACTACAATAAAAAAATAATTTACTTATAAAATTACGCTTTGGAAGTAGTCTTTCGATATGATAATATATCCAAAATAAAACTAAAAGAATCCCCATTAATCCCATACTTCCTCCTGGTCCTAAATGGTAATAATCACCAAAATGATAAGCATAATCATAATCACATAAAAATTTACCTATTATTAAGAATAGTATTCCTAAATATAGCATTGGTTTAAATAGCGATTGGTTAGCGTCGTGAGGTTTTTCTTGATAACTCAGTCCTAAATAAAGTCCCATTAAAATAAATGATGACCATGGGAATAGAGGGAAATACACATCGAAATTATTACCCCATAATAAATTTAAGACATAATCAATACCAGGAATTCCAAGCTGTATACCACTTACCACTTTGGAAAGCCACATAATTATTAATGCTATAAAAATTAAGATGCTTTTATTTTTAATTAGGAATTTAAATGATAATCCAATCAAGAATAATGATATTCCTACCAACTGAAACATATCACCTTTTAAGAAAAAGTTTACAATTTTACTTGGGTTGCTTATTTGTAAACCACTAACCTTGACAAAACTTTCTGGAAATCCACCAAAAATTAAAAGTGGCACTACAAATCTTAAGAAATTTAAGACATATCCTAATGCAATAATTAACAGTGCTTTTTTCAAGATTCCTTTCCTATTAGCATTTCTTGAAAATGCAAACGAAATTCCCATAACTATAAGGAAAATAGGAGATCCTCTTTCTAATAATTGTACAAATTTACCTGTAGTTGAATGATTCCATGTATTCATACTTGAAAAAAGCATCATTACATGAACTGGTATCATCATAAGAACACTAAAACCTCTCGCGAAATCTACTGCCCTTACTCTATTTTGTTTTTTCATTTTTAGTTTCTTTGTGTCTTAGTTTTCCCAAGTCAGTTTTTTTGACAATGGTTTTCTTCTCCTATTTCCAAGTTGAATATTTTCTTTTGGGTATCCCATTAAAAAAATGCCTAAGAATTTTTCATTCTCTTTTAATGCTATTCGTTCTGTATACTTCATTGTTGCTTCAGAAGTATCCCAATAACTTCCGATGTTCAACGCAGTACAGCTTAACCACATGTTTTGTACTGCACTTGAGATTGCCGCTATTTCTTCCCACTCTGGTAATTGCGCTCTCTGACTTGGCTGAAATACTAACCCTAATAGTGTTGCATTCTCTGTGTAAGTTTTAGTTTCTTCGTAACGTTCATTAGAGAATTCTTCTTCAGTATATTTCTTTCTATAATATTCTGCCATAAAACATCCTAATTCCTGTTTATGATTCCCACCCAACACTATGAATCGCCAAGGTTGTGTTAATTTATGTGTTGGTGCCCAGAGTGCATTAGCTACTATACGTTCTATTATTTCTTTAGAAATAACTTCGTCTGTAAAATCAGATGCATACGTTGTTTTACGTCGTTTAATTAGTGCTGTTAAATCATTAAAAATCATATTATACTGTATTAAATTTAACATTAGAACTTTGACTATTCTTTTTAAATTCTGCTAGTGGATTTTTTAACATTCCTTCTAATTTTAAGCTTTCTATAGGGTCTGCTAAACTTAGCATTTGTTTTGTGTTTGCTAACTGTAATCTGTTTAGACAACATCGATCAAATACATCAACAAACAGATCATAACGTTTGTATTTCTCTGAAAACTGAGGATGTTCTTCTTGGTATTCATAAATACACTCAGCAACCAACTGCCAAAAATTATGTTCTGAAAAATCCATATGAGTTTCTAGTTGCTGACTCATGAAACGAAAGAAGCAGTCGAATACATCTGTAAAAATTGAAAGTATCTTCATCTTGTCTGAAGTCTTTACATACAATCGATCAACATGCTCTGGTAAATTCATGTTTTCATTAAATACAATTACCTCTTCGGTTATGTCTTTCATGAGTACGTAAACAGGTGTGTCTTCTTCAAGTACCATAATTAAGTTTTCTCCGTGTGGCATAAACACAAATTCATACTCATAAAAACAATGTATTAGTGGTGCTAAATATGCTTTTAAATAGTGTTGCACCCATGTTTTCGTTTCGTAAGGTGAGCTACTTATTAAACCTGCCAATAATGAAGTATTATCAGAATCGACATGAAGTAAAGCCGCCATTGTTAATACACGTTGATTACTTGTTATTTTCGTAAAAGGACTTTCTCGCCACAAGGCAGAAAGCATTTTATTATGTGAGTTTGTTTTTCCTAAACTCTCGTAATAATGATTATGATACCCCACGGTAGCTACTTCTCCTAACATCGTAAATCCGTTATTTTTGAGGTAAGCATCTTCTTTCAACACATCTGTTATCCATGTAGTTATATGTGGTGTACTTTGCATGTAATGCGGTGAAAGTCCACGTATAAAACCCATATTTAATATTGATAATGCTGTTTTGGTGTATAATTTCTCTGGGAAAGAGCTGTTGAATAATGTTCGAATGGATTGTTGTGCTGAAAATTCATCATCGCTTTTTCCTACCCATACAATATTCCTATTTGCTATGTCTGCAGCAAAAACATGAACAATCTTATTTTCCCATTGCCAAGGATGAACTGGAATAAAAATATAATCTTCAACAGCTACATTTGCTTCTTTTAATACTTGATAGAATTCGTATATTTTTTCTTCACCTAATTCACTCGTTAACAACGTATCATATTCATACTCTTTTGTTGCTGTATAGGTTGTATAGTTTTTATGACCTGCAATCCAATAGAGTTGAAAAGGTTTATTTACTTCTGGTGCATACTTATGGTAATCGTTACTGTTGAAACCTATCCTACCATTATTTGCTACAAAGCACGGATGACCTTCCGTCATTGCGTGTTCTATAGTTTGAAAACTTTTTTCTGCCAAATCGGCTGCTGAAAACTCTTCGTTACTAAACTTAAATGCCGCTCCAGATAATGTACTGGTTATTTCTTCTAAATAGGTAGCTAAAAATTCATCTGGTATACCAAGTGTTTCTTTGAATTCAACAATAAATTTTAAAGCATCAATATCTACTTCCTTATTTAAACCTATTATTTTTTTTATGCTTTCTGCATTTATATACCAATGATCTAAAGCAAACTTTTGTGCTTTAAATTCGTATCTATATTTCTTATCGTCTGAGGTAAGTTTGTAAAAATTCCAATTCGTTTCTTGTTTTAGAAACGTTGGTTTTAAAATAAGCTCGTGTGAAAACTCACTTATCGCCTTTTTCACTAGCATACGGTTTACAAATGCCCATGTATTTGTTTGTAAGTGTGCTATAGTCGTTGTCATGATTTAATAGTATTTAATGCTGATAATGCATTCTTATAAGATTTTCTGGTACAAAAAGCTAATGCTGCTTTTTTCTCTGGTAATTGTATTTCTTTATCATATACAAAACCAGCTTTTCTATTTAACACATGGATTTTTTCATTATGAATATCGGGTTCAACCACTACTCTATCTACAAAAGAAAGGCTGAAAAAATATTCTATGATTGTTGAAAACACATGCCACGTAAACTGCGATATTTTGGTTTCAGCTGGAGCTACTAAAACATGCATTCCGTAATCGTACGGTTTTGCGTCGTAATAATTTGCCAAAATATCTTCTGAAATTTTATAACGTTCTGTTAAAAAAACAGGAGTTCCGTTTAACATCCCTATGTATGTATGATGAAACCTATCGTCTTCAATTTCTTTATAGGCTTTATGTACCTCTTCTAAAGACTGCTCGTTCATTCCCCAATATTTAGCATATGGTTTGCTTACCCAATCGTATACTGTTTCTATGTCGGTTTCTAGTTGAATAGGTCGTATTTCAAAAACGCCTAATCCTTCTATTTCTTTACTGAAAATAGCTTGATTCGTTGACACCATTTTATACTTCTTGTGTTTTAAATTGCGCTATTGGATTTTGTAATGTTCCCGCAAACTGTAATAACGCGACTGGATCATCCAAGTCAATCATTTGCTTATGGTTGTTTAATTGAAGTCTGTTTAAACATGATAATTTAAAATCGTTTGCAAATAGATTGTATTGCTGGAACTTATCTTCAAGTTGTGGAAACTTAGCCTGATATTCGTGAATATTCTCTGCTACTAACTCCCAGAAATTATGCTCTTGATAATTGGCGTGTTCTTCTAAAATTGGAGCAAGAAAACGGAAAAACCCATCAAACATGTCGGTGAAGATTGATAATAATTTCACATCTTCTGGAACTGGTGCGTACATTCGTTTTAAATGCTCTGGTAAATCTACATCTGAACTTAAAATACAAGCTTCTTCTGTTATATCTTTCAGTAATGCATAGACAGGAATGTTGTCTTCTAGTACTAAAATAATATTCTCGCCGTGGGGCATGAACACTAAATCATAGTAATAAAAGCAGTGCAGCATCGGACTTAAATATGCTTTTAAATACTTACGAAGCCAATTACTAATTGATAATCCAGAATCTTTAATTATCTCTGGAATCAGCGCGTTTCCTTTGTGATCTATATGTAATAATGCTGCCATGGTGATTGGCTTTTGATTTTTTGTTACTACTGAATATGGACTTTCTCTCCATAAAGAGGCCAACATTTTGTTGTAATCGTTATGCGGACCAAATTCTTCGAAGTAAGGATTGACATAACTTATGGAACCAATTTCACTAAGCATTCTAAATCCGTTTTCTTTTATGTACTCATCATTGTATAGTAATTCTTCCAACCAAACAGCCATTTTAGGCGCTGTTCCCAAATAATATAATGGTAAACCTCTCATGAATCCCATATTCAAAATGGATAATGCAGATTTAGTATAGAATTTATTTGGGTTTGTAGTATTGAATAGTGTTCGGATAGATTGTTGTGCTAAGTATTGATCTGGGCTATATCCTAAACAAATTAAGTCTCCTTTAGCAACTTCAGAGGCAAATATATTGGCTAGTTTATTAAACCATTGCCATGGATGTATTGGTAAAAATAAATAGTCTTCTTGGTTGTACCCTTTATCTTTAATAATCGTATTGAACTTATTTATGGTGTCTTCATCTAATTCTTGCTGAATTAACTTCTCATAAGGTAAAGATTCAAGTGCTGCGTATACCGCTTTACTTTTGTGCCCTGCTAACCATAATAACGAAAATGAATTGCCTGCTTCTGGAGCGTACGATCGATAATCTGTGCTATCGAAACCAATTCTCCCGTTGTTCGCTACAAAACCAGGGTGTCCTTCTGTCATTGACTGCTCTATGGTTTGAAAATCTGCAGTGATCAATGCCTTTGCTAATGGGTTTCCTTTTGTTATTTTGAAAGCACTTCCGTATAATGTACTAATGATTTCTTCTAAATATACTGGCATTTTCTTAGTGGAAATACCTAACTTTTTTCTACATTCCTTTATCAATAAAATTGCATCTAACGGTACTTTATTTTGTTTGTTGTACTTTACGATTGATGTTTCTTTTATTAGGAAATGGTTTAATGCTAAAGGTTTGGCTATAAACTGATATTTTATTGTTGGATCATCTGTATAAACACAATATTTATTATATCCGTCTTCAAACTCTTGAATGATTTCTGGTTTAATTAATAATTCGTGTGAAAATTCACAAAGTGCTTTTTTAACTAGTAATAGATTGGCTTTTTGCCAAACTTCTGGTTGTATGTGTTGAGTTGATTGTTGTGGTGATACTACGTTATCTAAAGTATTCATTGTACTTCTTTTTAAGGGCGAGAATGAATTGATTTGTTGTTTGTACTTCTGTTTGGTTAAGAATGCCAATTGTGCTGTTTTGTTGGGTAATTCTGTTATAGCTCCTAATTGAAATCCTATGCGTTGGCATAATGCAAACATCTTTTTGTTTCGTATGTCTGGTTCTACTAAAATTCTATCAATAGTTGGATTTGAGAATATAAAATCCATAATAGATCGGAACATAAACCAAGTGAAATCTTTTGTTTTCGGGAGTTTAGGAGGTGCTACTATAATATGGATTCCACAATCTGATTCTTTAGCTTTATAATAACTAGCTATACTATCTTTTAAAGGATTATATCGTTCTAAAACAAAGGCGGGGTTATTATTATACATCCCTACAAAAACATCGTAATGTTTTGGTGCCAACAGTTGTGTGTATTCTTCTCTTACTTCTTGTAAGGTCGTGTTTTGCATTCCCCAAAAAACAGCATATTCTTGGTTTACCCAGTCGTGTAAAAACGTACTGTCTTCTGCTACTTTAAATGGACGGATTGTTATTGCTCCAAAATTGGTGTACGTTTTTGAGAAAACTATGGTGTTTGTATTATACATAACTTTTAGCTTTTTACTAATTGTTTATGTACTGTTCGTACGGATTTAAATACAAAAAAGTACAGTATTAATGTTATTGAAAAACCAGCTAGTGCAACGCTAAAAGGCATTTGTAATCCGAATGTATCTACTATAATTCCTACGTTCAAAGAAGCTAAGAGAACGCCTAAGTTTTGGAAGAAGTGTATTTTACTATAATCAATTGCGTAAGCTGTTGGTGTGCTTAATTCAAACAATAATATATCAAACTTAACTACGCCTTGGTAAATTGCCCAACCGTAAATAATTCGACCTATAATTACAGATCCTTCCATTGGAATTCCTTGAAGAATTAATCCTATTGCGCCGATGCATAAGGCATTAATAATTCCTTTGTAACCTTGAGATTCGCGTTTATTGTTTACCCACAATGTTACTAAAGCTACAAAACCTGGGATTGCATATATAGTACCCGAAACTAACTTTGTTTTGTATACCGAAAGGCTTTCCCAGTACAAAGAAAAAAATGGACGTATTAAGAAATCACTGAAATATAATATCATTGTTATGATGCCTAGTTTTAGGATAAACCCTTTCGGTATTACTGTGGTTTCTTTTTCTTCTAATTCTGCTTCGTTAGTTATTAAATCTGTTGCGTATTTTTTACTTCTGATCAAATATGCACTCATTGTCATTTGTATAAAATCTCCTGCTGCCATTATTAGAAAAATACTACTTGGATTTATATAATCTACGGTTACACCACCAATAACGGCACCTAATATTCCTCCTAAATGCACAACTACAGATAGTAAACCTATGGTGCTTGGATGTTCTTCTTTTGTTATTATTTTTAATATGTATGGGTACACTAATAAATAACTTCCTTTGAAGAGTACCATAATGAGAGATACAATCCAGAAATTAATATATGATGTTGTTGTATAACAGTATAAGGCCAATATCCCCGCAATGGCTTGGGTGTATACTAGAATATTTAATTCTGATACCTTTTTTGAGATGTAGGCCCAAAAAGGGAATGCTATCATTACCATAAAGCATAGTGCTGCAAAATAATAGCCTACATTCTTTGGGTTTGTAATTCCGAATCTTAACTCGAAAAACTGTGGATAAAAGGGGTGTAACAGATAGTCGCTTACTACAGCGACTAAGGTCATAACTATTAAGAAGTTTTTTAATTTCATGTTGTTTTCGTTTAAAAGATTCCTTCGTTCATGCTTCTCTCGGAATGACGTATGGTTTCGTTATTTCGAGGTACGAAGCAATCCTTTCGTGCTCTTGTTATTGATTCCTTCGGCGTGCCTTCTCGGAATGACGTTTGGTTTCGTCATTGCTAGGTACGAAGTAATCCTTTCGTGCTCTTGTTATAGATTCCTTCGTTCATGCTTCTCTCGGAATGTCGTATGGTTTCATTATTTCGAGGTACGAAGCAATCTTATTGTTATCATGTTACAGATTCCTTCGTTCATGCTTCTCTCGGAATGACGTATGGTTTCGTCATTGCGAGGTACGAAGTAATCTTTTCGTGCTCTTGTTACAGATTCCTTCGGCGTGCCTTCTCGGAATGACGTTTGGTTTCGTCTTTGCGAGGTACGAAGCAATCTTATTGTTATCATGTTACAGATTCCTTCGTTCATGCTT
>JAHDDQ010000031.1:15732-29970 GCA_020629275.1 Tenacibaculum sp.
CTCTCGGAATGACGTATGGTTTCGTCATTGCGAGGTACGAAGTAATCTTATTGTTATCATGTTATAGATTCCTTCGTTCATGCTTCTCTCGGAATGACGTATGGTTTCGGTGTGCATTATCGGAATAATGTTAGTTGAACACTTTTATTTCTATTTCTTCTTCCTGTGATACTCCAAATTTTTGAAATGCTATTCTTTTTTCAATAGGATAATATTCTGTTCCAGTTATTTCTTTTATTATGTACGAGTTTCTATAGGCAACCATTCCTAAATCTGGAGTTACAAATCCATGGGTATGTAACTCTACATTTTGTACAAAAATTTCATTCTTATTTTGATCTATACTATAGTTTCTTGCTACATCGAAACGGTTTTGTTCGTCCCATTGAATTCTGTTTTCTATACCTTTTATAAATTCAGGTAAATAATAGGTATATCCTGTTGCTAAGACTAAACTTTCTGTTTCGTGCTTGAAGCTTTTACCTTGCTCTACTTGCTGAAATTCTAATTGAATTGAATGGTTAATGATTGCCGTATTTTTTAATTCAGAATTTGTGCGCAATGCTACTTTTAAAGGTTCGGTAGCTACTACTCTTTTGGCATATAATGTATCGTGTATGGCTGCTATGAGATCTTCGTTTATTCCTTTGTATAAATGTTTTTGGTTTTTAATTAGTTGATCTCTTTTCTGTGCGGGTAAGTCGTAGAAATAATCGACATATTCAGGTGAAGTCATTTCTAAGGTGAGCTTTGAATATTCTAGCGGAAAGAATCTTGGAGAACGTGTAATCCAGTTTAATTCGTATCCTTTGGTGTCTACTTCTTGCAATAAGTCGTAAAAGATTTCAGCAGCACTTTGTCCGCTTCCCAATACCGTGATTTTTTTTGTATTCTGTAATGCTTCTTTATGATTTACGTATTGTGAAGAATGTATTGCTTTGTCTTTTAATTTTTTACTGCATTGAGGAACGTAAGGTTGTGTACCTGTACCTAATACTAACTTTTTAGCTTTGTAAATTTTTAGGGTGTCTGTTTTTGTACATTTACTTGTAACTATATAAATGCCCGCTTCTTCTTCATAATTGATATGGATTACTTCGGTATTGAAGTGTATATTTTTTAATTTCTTAATTGCCCATTGGCAGTATTGGTTGTACTCGTTACGTAATAGTAGAAAGTTTTCTCGTATGTAAAATGAATAAATTCTGCCTTGTTCTTTTATGTAGTTTAAGAAACTAAACGGATTAGTTGGATCTGCTAGCGTAACCAAATCAGCCATAAAGGGAACTTGTAAGGTTGTGTCTTGCATTAGCATTCCTGGATGCCAGTTGAATTGTTCTTTTTTATCTAGAAAAATTCCGTTTACTTCTTTTATTGGTGCTGTTAAACATGCTAAGCCTAAGTTAAACGGTCCCACTCCTATGGCTATAAAATCTACTACTGTATTCTGCTTCATAATGCTTCTGTTTTAGGCTGGTATTGTTTTCCTGTTTCTTCAATCATATCAACGATGTTTAACAGGTTGTTTATGGTGTTTTTAGGGTTAAGTAGTGTGAATTTTAAATACACATTTCCGTTTAATTTTGTACTGGCTACCGATGCTTTTCCTGATGCGTATAGGCTATTTTTTATATGTAAGTTTACCTTATCGTGGGTAGGTTCGTAATCGGCCTCTGAATTTTTATATCGGAACACTACGGTGCTTAATGCTGGTTCGTGTGCCAGCTCAAAGTTTGGATTGATTCGCATGCTATTGTACACTTGTTTTGCTAAATAGTGTACTTCTTCTAAGTAGGATGCTATTGTTTTTACCCCTAATGTTTTTAGTGTTAACCAAACTTTTAAGGCATCGAAACGACGGGTTGTTTGTATTGATTTTTCTATGAGGTTAGGACGTTGGGTGTCTTTGTCTTCTATCGGGTTTAGATAGTCTGCATAGTAGGATACGTATTGAAAGTGCTTTTTATTTTTTGCTAAAAAGGCACTACAGCTTACGGGTTGAAATAGTGTTTTGTGAAAGTCTATGGTTACTGAATCTGCCATTTCTGCTCCATCAAAATAGTGTTTGTGGGTGTCTGTTAGTATGAAACATCCTCCGTAAGCACCATCTACATGCAACCACATTTCGTGTTCTTTGGCAATTTTCCCTATTGTTTTTATAGGATCGAAACTTCCGTAGTCTGTAGTTCCTAGAGTAGCCACTACTGCTATTGGAATATTTCCTTCTTGCTTTGTTTTTTCTATGGCTACCACTAATGCTTCAGCATCCATCTTCATTTCTTCGTCTACCTTTACTGGTATTACAGCATCGTAGCCTAAACCTAATAGGGCTGCATTCTTTTTTATACTGAAATGGGATTTTTCTGAGCAAAAGATTTTGAATTTATTGACTTCTTCTGCCCATCCGTTTTGTTTGATGTTTATTCCAAACTTTTCAAAGGCATAATGGTCTCTTGCCATGAGTAAGGCCATGAAGTTGGATTGTGTTCCGCCGCTTGTAAAGACTCCATCGGCATGTTTTCCTAATTGAAATTCGTTTGCAATCCATTTAATTACTTCTTGTTCTATAAAGGTTGCGGATGTGCTTTGATCCCAGGTTTCTACTGCTGTATTTATGGTTGTTGCAATCATTTCTGCTACAATTGCTGGTAGTGTTATTGGGCAGTTTAAATGTGCTACGTAATTGGGATTGTGGAATGCTATTGCATTGCTTATGTACAGTTCGTTTAATTCTTCTAAGGCACTATCTATAGAGTTTTCGCCTGAAATATTAGTGAGCTGTGCTTTTATTTTGTCTTCTTGTATTTGCTGAATATCATCGCCTTTGTAAAATTTTCTGCTTGCTAAAAACTTTTGGATGTATCCTAATGTTTTTAAGGTATACTCTTCGTATATTTTTAAAGATTCGTCGTTAAAAAGATGGCTATTTAATGACAATTCTTTTAATGGAGGTACTTCTTTTAGCATTATTATTTTTATTTAGTCTTAATAGTTCAGCAAAACTATGACGTATCTAAAAATGAATTATGACGTGATGGGGATTAAAAATGACGTTAGCGTTTAGTTAGTGTTTTATTCTTGAATTTATTTGAATGTTCTGTTTCTTGTTTTTCTCTTTTTGAGTGTTGATTTGTTAACAGATGAAAGTGTTATTGTTACTGTGGGTTAGTGTGTAAAGATGGTTTACTAGCCTAATGAAAGATCGCTTCCTTCGTACCTCTGTCGCGATGACGTGTATGATGTTGTGTACTGGTTCAATAACAGATCGCTGCTTTCGTGCCGCAGTTGCGATGATGTGTGTGGTGTTGTGTACTGGTTCGATAACAGATTGCTTCTTTCATGCTGTTGTTGCGATGATGTGTGTGGTGTAATTAACTTATTTGATGAAAGATCGCTTCCTTCGTGCCTCTGTCGCGATGACTTGTATGATGTTGTGTACTGGTTAGATGATAGATTTCTTCTTTGGTGCCACAGTTACAATGATGTGTGTGGTGTGATGTACTGGTTAGATGATAGATTGCTTCTTTCGTGATGCTGTAGTGATGACGTGTATGATGTTGTGTACTGGTTAGATGATAGATTTCTTCTTTCGTGCTGTTGTTGCGATGATGTGTGTGGTGTAATTAACTTATTTGATGAGAGATCGCTTCCTTCTTACCTCTGTCGCGATGACATGCATTATGTTGTGTACTGGTTCGATAACAGATTGCTTCTTTCGTGCCGCAGTTACAATGATGTGTGTGGTGTAATTAACTTATTTGATGAAAGATCGCTTCCTTCGTGCCTCTGTCGCGATGACGTGTATGATGTTGTGTACTGGTTAGATGATAGATTTCTTCTTTGGTGCCGCTTTTGCGATGCTATGTATGGTAGTATTTTGAGAAAAAGGAAAATGAAGTAAGCTATAATTTGCATTGTGACTTACTTCGTTTTATTGGTATTCGTATTTTGTTTATTTAAGAATTAGATGCTTAATTTTTTTACTTGGTTGTACTCGTTTGAGCTTAATCCGTATTGTGCTTTGATAAAGTTTTTCATGCTTTGCGTTTGTTCTCGTAATGCATCGAACATTGTTTTTCTTTGATTTATTATTGGTTTGAATACACTTAAACATACGTCTACTGCAGTAATACTGGCTTCTGCTGTTGTTGCGTATTCGGTTAATGCTGTTAATGTGATCTGTTCGTTTGGTGGTGCATAGCTTGCTCCTAGACTTGTGAGTATGTCTATTATGTTTTTAAAGTTTGATAATCGGCTTGCATAGGTGCGTTCTATTTGGCTAATGGTATCGGTTTCACTATCTGTACTTACGGTTGTGCTTTTTGTGGTGTTTCCTCTTATTTTATTTACCAAACTTGTAATTTGTACTAGTTCTGTGCTGTTTTTGCCTTTTAGGGCTTCTATAAAGGTACGGATGGGTGATAGCCGTTTTTCTAATGCGTCTTCGTTTTCTGTAAAGATTTGTTTCCGCTGATTGGTTTTTAGTGTGTAGTCCGATTTTGCAGTATTGTATTGTTGTTGTACTGCTTCTATGTCTGTTATTGTTTGTGTTATAGCAGCTACGGAAGCTGTTGCTACTGGTGCTGTGTAATCGGTGTAACTGCTTACTGTGGTTACTAGTGTTTTTGCCTTACCTAGTCTGCTGGCAAAGGAGCTTTGAGAGTTTGAACTCATAACAATTATGTTTTACAATTTTTTATTAAATGTATGTTTTTTTAGTAAACGTCCAAATTAGTTAACCAATATTTAAGTTTTTTATACTGTGTATGTTAACAAGATTTGCAATAGTGTTAATGAGATTGTTAATAGTGTTAAAATTTTTAACATTATGTAGCTTGAGGGATCTATTGTGTTTAATAAGATTACTATTTTGTAACTTAAGATTTGTATTGTGTACAATAAGATTGCTATTGAGTAGCTTGAGATTTGAATTATTGTGCTTTGGGTTTGGATTGTGTAAGTTGAGGCTGTTGTGTTGTTCGAATATAATTTATAAAAAAGTCAGTTAGCATATAACATTTTATTTCAAAAGTAAATAAGGAACCCTAATAACTGCTGATACCCATAGATTATATTAGTTTCTTTTATTATTTTTATCACTTATGAATAAAAAAGACCTAACCGAAAGAGATATTTGCACAAAGTTTATAAACCCTGCTCTTCAAAAAGCAGGTTGGAATATGCAAACCCAAGTCCGTGAAGAAGTTTCCTTTACGGATGGTAGAATAATTGTTCAAGGAAAACTGTACGCAAGAGGAAAAAGAAAAAGGGCAGATTATATCCTTTATATACAACCAAATGTACCTATTGCAATAATTGAAGCAAAGGACAATAAAAAATCTGTTGGTTCTGGAATGCAACAAGGTTTGGAATATGCAGAAATGTTGCAAATACCTTTTGTATTTACTTCAAATGGAGATTCCTTTGTTTTTCATGACAGAACTAAAACAGAAGGAGAAAAAGAAATAGAAAAAGAAATAGGACTTAATGAATTTCCATCACCTGATGAATTGTGGAATAAATACCTTAATAAAGAAGAACTTACTACAAAAACCGCAAAGCAAATTGTTGAGCAAGATTATTTTTCTGACGAAAGTGACATGACTCCTAGATACTATCAACAAAATGCAATTAATAGAACTATTGAGGCTATTGCTAAAGGTCAAAACCGTATTATTTTGGTAATGGCAACTGGAACAGGTAAAACCTATACAGCTTTTAATATTATTTGGCGACTGTACAAAGCTAAAGTAAAAAAACGCATTCTGTTTTTAGCCGATAGAACAGCATTATTAGAACAAACTAAAAACGGAGACTTCTCTTCTTTTGGTAATGACATCATGCACATTATCAAAAACAGAAAAATTGACAAATCATATCAAATATATTTCGCATTATATCAAGGATTAACAAGTAATGACGAATCTAAAAATGCTTACAAAGAATTTAGCAAAGACTTTTTCGACTTAGTTGTAATTGATGAGTGCCATAGAGGAAGTGCTTCTGAAGCTTCTGCATGGAGAGAAGTTCTAGATTATTTTTCATCTGCTACCCAAATAGGTCTAACGGCTACACCTAAAGAAACAAAGGATGTTTCGAATATGGAGTATTTTGGAGAGCCTGTTTATACTTAT
This sequence comes from Tenacibaculum sp., assembly GCA_020629275.1. Classification (GTDB taxonomy): domain Bacteria; phylum Bacteroidota; class Bacteroidia; order Flavobacteriales; family Flavobacteriaceae; genus Polaribacter. The sequence goes on from JAHDDQ010000031.1 coordinate 21,867, forward strand.
TCATTAAAACAAGGAATTGCAGATGGATTTCTTGCTCCTTACAAAGTAGTTAGAATTTCTACAACTATTGATGAGGGTTGGCGTCCTACAAAAGGAATGCTAGACAAATACGGTAATGAAATTCAAGATAGAATTTATAACCTGAAAGATTACGACAGAAATTTAGCAATAGACGAACGAACTAAATTAGTAGCAAGAAAAATAACTGAATATCTAAAAGCTACAGATCGTTTTGCTAAAACTATTGTCTTTTGCGTAGATATTGACCATGCTAACAGAATGAGACAAGCATTAATAAATGAAAATGCTGACTTGGTTGCTAAGCATCCAAATTATGTAGTGAAAATTACGGGAGATGACGAAGTTGGAAAAATGGAATTAGGAAACTTTACTGATGTTGAAGAACAAATACCAACTATAGCAACCACCTCAAAAATGCTAACTACTGGTATTGATACAAAAATGGTAAAACTGATTGTTTTAGATACCAATATTGGTTCTATGACAGAGTTTAAGCAGATCATTGGTAGAGGCACGCGAATAAGAGAAGCAGATGGCAAAGTATTTTTTACCATTATGGATTTTAGAAAAGCAACTAACTTATTTGCTGATCCTGACTTTGATGGTGAACCAGTTCAAATTTATGAGCCCGTTTCTGAAGAGGATGATGTAATACCACCAACAAATGAAGACTATCAAGTTCCTGATGGAGAAGAACCAATCCCTGAAGAAGATTTTATAAATCCTGATATTTCAATAGATGAAACAGTTGATGAGCCTAAGAAATATTACATCAAAGATATTCCAGTAAGTGTAGCAAACGAAAGAGTGCAATATTATGGTGCTGATGGAAAACTGATAACCGAATCTTTAAAAGATTACACGAGAAATAACTTATTAAAAGAATACGCTTCTTTAGATAAATTCATTTTAAAATGGAACAGTTCTGCTAAAAAAGAGGAACTATATAGAGAATTGGCAGAACATGGAATTTTAGTAGATGCCTTAAAAGAAGAAATAGGAAAAGACCTAGATGTATTTGATTTAATCTGTCATATTGCTTTTGATCAACCACCTTTAACAAGGAAAGAAAGAGCAAACAATGTAAGAAAGCGAAATTACTTTGCTAAATATGGAGAAACAGCTCAAAAAGTAATTGAAGGCTTGTTAATCAAATATGAAAATGAAGGCGTTTCTGCTATAGAAGATAAAAGTGTTATTAAAATACAACCTTTAAATCAAATAGGTTTACCTATGGAAATTTTAAGAGCATTTGGAAAACCAAAAGACTTTGAAAAAGCAGTAAAAGAATTAGAATACGAAATATATAAAGATAACATAGCTTAATGAGTAATATAACATCAATAATAAAGTCTATTAGAGACATCATGCGCAAAGATGCTGGTGTAGATGGAGATGCGCAAAGAATTTCACAAATGGTCTGGATGCTGTTTATGAAGATTTTTGCAGATAAAGAGGAAGAATGGGAATACACGTTAGACAAATATGAAAGTCCAATTGAAGATAAATTTAAGTGGGATGTTTGGGCTTCTGATGATGAAGGTTTAACAGGAGATGAATTAATGGAATTTATCAATTCAGAATTATTTCCTGCATTAAAAGATATTGACACTTCTAAAACTGAGCAAGCAAAGATTATTAAAGCAGTTTTTGAAGACACTTACAATTACATGAAAAACGGAACACTATTCCGTCAAGTAATTAACGAGATTGATAAAATTGATTTTAACAGTAGTGAAGACAGACATACATTTAACGATATTTATGAAACAATTTTAAAAGAACTACAATCTGCAGGTTCTTCTGGTGAATATTATACACCAAGAGCAGTAACGCAGTTTATTGTAGATATGGTTGACCCACAATTGGGAGAAAGTGTATTAGATCCTGCATGTGGTACAGGAGGATTTTTAACCTGCTCTATTGACCATGTGCGTAAGCAAGTTAATAATCCTAAAGCGACTCAAACCTTACAAAACTCTATTAGAGGAGTAGAAAAAAAACCGTTACCACATTTATTATGTACTACCAATTTAATGTTACATGGTTTTGACCAACCTGCGGTTACTAGAGGTAATATGTTAACAAAGTCATACAGCGATTATGGAACAAAAGACCAAGTTAACATAGTATTGTCTAATCCTCCATTTGGAGGAACAGAAGAAGACGGGACAGAAAAGAACTTTCCTAAAAAGTTTCAAACTAAAGAAACAGCCGATTTGTTTTTAGCTCTAATCATTAAAGTATTAAAGAAAAAAGGGCGTGCAGGAGTTGTGTTACCTGATGGTACTTTATTTGGTGAAGGCGTTAAAACTAGAATTAAAGAAGAACTATTAACCAAATGTAATTTGCATACTATTGTACGTTTACCTAATGGCGTTTTTAGTCCTTATACCAATATAAAGACTAACCTATTATTTTTTGAAAAAGGAAAACCTACAAAGGATATTTGGTATTATGAAATGCCTTATCCAGATGGAATAAAAAACTTCAATCGTTCAAAACCTATTGATATCAAGCATTTTAATATAATCAAAAAATGGTGGAATAAACGAGAAGAAAATGAATGCGCTTGGTTAGTGCCTATTAAAGAGATTAGAGAAAATAAATTTAATTTAGACTTAACTCATCCTGTAGACTCTTCAAGTATTGAAAATAATAAAAGTATGGAAGAACTATTAGTAGACTTGAGTAACTCATATTCTAAAAGTACTTCAATCATTAGTCAAATAAGTGATTTATTAAAGTAATGGGAGGCAAGTTAAAAATTAGCGAAATATTCTCATTTGAAAAAGGACCTTTACAAAGTTCGAAAAATGAACCTGGAGAATATGATTTTATAACAGCGAGTTCTGAATGGAAAACCCATAGCTCCTATGCATATGACTGTGAGGCTCTTTTAGTTGCTGTTGCTGCATCAGGTTCTTTAGGTAGAACCCATTATGTTAAGGGTAAATTTATTGGAAGTGACCTGTGCTTTGTTTTGTCACCAAAGGATCAAGAGAAACTCCCTGTAAATTTAAAGCTCTATTATCACATATTTAATGCAGTCAAAGATGATTTAGTCTACAGAACAGCTACTGGATCAGCAAAAAAAGCAATAAACAAAACCAATTTTGGTAATTATGAAATTCCCTATTTTGATATTGAAACTCAAAATAAATATGCTAAACTGTTTGATGACTTTGTAGTTCTAAAAACTTCCCTTGAAATTGAAATAGAATCTCAAGAACAAAACTTAACCAAACTCCGTCAATCTGCTTTACAAGATGCTGTGCAAGGTAGATTAACTAAAGAATGGCGGGAACAAAACCCAAAAGTAGAACCAGCTAGTGAGTTACTCAAAAAAATAAAAGTAGAAAAAGAACAACTCATTAAAGAAAAGAAAATCAAAAAAGAAAAACCCTTACCTCCAATTGCCAAAGATGAAATTCCTTTTGAAATTCCTGAGAGTTGGGAATGGATTAAAATTGGCGATTATTTTGATGTAGTTCGAGGTTCATCTCCTAGACCCAAAGCAGACCCAAAGTATTGGACAAATAAAGAGGATGGATATCATTGGATTACAATTGCAGATTTTACACCTTACGATAAAAAAGGTTTTTTAATAGATACTAAATCCTTTCTATCGGATATTGGAATAAAGTATAGTAGAGAAGTTTCTCAATCAGATGTATTAATTGCGTGTAGTGGTGTAGGTAGTGTCGGTAGGTCTATTAAATTAGGAATTGAAGGATATATCTATGATGGTATAATAGCGATCAGGAAAATAAGTGATGATGTAATACGTGATTTTCTAAGTTTATTTATAAAACACAAGGAATCTGAAATATATTCACTAACGACTGGAGGTGGCTGGTTAAATATTAATACTGATTTGATTAAAAACTATATAATAGGAATTCCACCTCTAGAAGAACAAAAAGCTATTGTAAAAAAAGTAACTCAACTATTGGCACATTGTGATGTGTTAGAACAAGAAATAAAAGCAAGTAAAACCAATGGAGAAAAATTAATGCAATCTGTTTTAAGTGAGTTATTAGGGGAAGAAAACAATACTCTAGTAAATAAAACAACCTCTAAAAAGGAAATAAAAAAGCCTTCAAGAGAAATAAAATACAATAGTAAAACCTTGCTTATGGATTTAGTGAAACTATTAAAAGAAAACGGGAAATTGCACGCAAAAGACCTTTGGAAAATGTCCAAATACCCTGAAGATATTGATGCGTTTTATGCAGAATTAAAAAAGCAGATAGAAGAAGAAAAAGTTATTAAAGAGGTTGAAAACGAAAAAGGGTATTTAGAACTAGCATGAGAATAGATAAAATCTACATAGAAGAGTTTAAAAACCTAAGAGATTTCCACATTGATCTTAATGAGGAATTTATGAGCACTGTATTTCTTGGGCAAAATGCTGCTGGAAAATCCAATTTACTAGAGGCTTTAGTGATTATTTTCAGAGATTTAGATTTAGAAGAGGAAACAGATTTTAATTATATTCTAGAATATCAATGTAAGGATAATTTGCTCAAAGTTGTAGGAGGTAAAAAAACAAGAGGTAATTTTCAATTTTATAGAGGTTTTAAAATAGAAAATTCTATTGCATACGATGTGAAGGCAATATCGAAAAAACTAATAAAAGAAAATAGAAGCGAGTATTTGCCTAGATATGTGTTTAGTTATTATTCAGGTGTTAGTAATAGACTTTTAAAGCATTTTGACAAACATCAAGTGCGATTTGCAAAAGCTCTTCAAAAGGGAAATGATATTCCTTCTAGACCACTTTTTTATGCAAGACTGATTCATAGTCATTTTGTGTTAATGGCATTTTATGCATTTGAAAATAAAGATTTAAAGGAGTTTTTAAAGGAATATTTAAATATTGTTAGTTTAGAATCTGTCTTATTCATTTTTAAGGAACCGAATTGGAAGAAAAATAAAAAGGTTAAAGATTTTTGGGGAGCAGAAGGCATAGTTAGAGAGTTTATCGATGAATTATGGAAAGCATCAATGGCACCTATTGTCCATGAAGATACAGTAAGAGAAGATTATAGAAGAAGCCATAAACAAGATCAATTGTATCTATATATTTCTAATCAGGAAAAACTTGAAAAAATCGCGAAAAAGTATGGGACAAATGCCGAGTTTTTTAAAAGTTTGGAAAGCACTTATATTTCAGATTTAATACATGAAGTCCGTGTAAAAGTTAAAAAGGTAAATGTTCATGGAGATATTACTTTTAAAGAATTGTCAGAAGGAGAACAACAATTACTTACCGTAATTGGATTGTTACGTTTCACTAAAGAAGAGGAATCCTTAATTCTTTTAGATGAGCCAGACACCCATTTAAATCCTTTGTGGAAATGGAGGTATATGAATTTACTAGAAAAATATTCTGGAAAAGAAGAAACTAGTCAAATTCTAATGACAACTCATGACCCTTTGGTGATTGGTGGTTTAACTAAAGAAGAAATTAGAATATTTCAATCTGTTAAAAAGATTGATGAAAATGGTGAAGAATATCAAAAAGTAGAAACCTTTGAACCAGATTTTAATCCTAAAGGATTAGGTGTTGCAGGTATTTTAACAAGTGAGTTTTTTAATCTACCTAGTACTTTGGATGAAGATACTTTAGAGGTATTGAATATGCGAAATCGTTTAATATCAAAGAAGGATAATACTGGCTTAGATGATAATGAAAAAGAACAACTAAATGAATTATTCTTAAAACTAAGCGATTTAGGTATTAATACAACTGACCGCGATCCAATGTATCAGAAATTCATCAGTGCGTTAAGCCAAAGAGAAGAGTTTCAGGTTGAGAAGGTATCAAAAGAAGATAGAGTTAAGCAAAATCAAATTGCACTTGATATTTTAGACGAATTGTTTAATGAAAAAGAAAGTGAATGAGGTATATAGATTTAGAGAATAATCCACCAGATCAAGATTGGATTGATAGAGCAGATGCTTTGACACTTCAACTAACTCAGGCAGCAGACAAAGCTGCACGTGGTGTTATTATTGATGATAATCAAAATATGTGGACTGAAATAAAGGATCATTTTAGAGGATTGAGTCACAATAAATGTTGGTATTCTGAATCTAAGAATGATAGTGCGCATTGTCATATAGATCATTTTAGACCAAAAAAAGAAGCAATAGCTGAAGATAAAAAAGATAAAGGAGGTTACTGGTGGTTAGCCTTTGAATGGATGAATTATAGATACTCAGCTCCAGCAGAAAACATAAGAAAAAAGGCTTATTTCCATGTAAACTCTAATAAAGCAAATTTACCTACTGATTCAATTGAAAATGAAGATATACGATTCTTAGACCCAACTGAAATTGAAGACCCAGATAAGCTTGCGTTTACAAACGAAGGTTTGGTTACTCCAAAATCTACAGTAAACACAGAAAGAAACTACATTCAGGCAGAGTATACTATTAGACGAATGAATCTTAATAAGCCAGAGATGAAAGATTCAAGGAAGGATAAGTATGCAAATACAATACTCTTAATTAAATCAACAGAGAAACTGGTTCAAATACAAAATACTGTATTCTGTCCAGCTAGAAAACAAAAAATAGCAGGAAAAATGAAAGAATTATTAGCCTTAGCTTCTTCAAAATCCGAATATTCCTCTGCAGTAAAGTTTTGTATGCGAAGTTCTGGTATTGAGTGGGTTGATAATTTATTATTAAAAGCTGCATGAAAACTTATAGCACTGTGATTAAAAAAATTCATATTAAGGTAACTTATATAAATTTAAAAGAGATTGAAGTTCACGAATCTACTCAAAAACTCGTTGATATTGTTGCCCCTTATTAACCTACAGCTATGAAAAATCATCCACAAACTATAGAAATTCTTTTACCAGTTGTTTCAACCACTAGTATACGCGAAGCTCATATTAAAAGCAGATTGGTAAAAGCAATCTTATTTCCTAGAAATAAAATGCAAGAGGTTACCCAACGAGAGGCTATTAACTTTACAGGGGTTTACTTTTTATTTGGCATGTCCGACGACGGTGTAACGCCACTTGTGTATATTGGTGAAGGAGAAAATTGTTTTAAACGTATTCGGTCGCATAATAGAACTAAAGATTTTTGGACACATTGTATTATTGTAGCTGCTAAAGCCAATACCTATGATAAGGCAGATAGTAAGTTTTTAGAACATTATTGTATTGAAAAAACGAAAGAAATAGGACGGTTTAAGCTTGATAATGATACAGGGTCTAATAAATTATCTATTTCTGAAGGTAGAGAATATGATTTGCTAGACAACTTTGAGACTGCTAAGATTTTATTGGTCACATTGGGATATCCTATTTTTGAGGAAAAACGTAAAGCTACAAAGTCTAAAGAAATTTTTTATTGCACTGGAAAAGACGCTATAGCTTCTGGTGAACTGGTTGATGATGGTTTCTTAGTATACAAAGGAGGAAAGTTTTCTAGAAGTGAAACTAACGGCATTAATAAATGGATTAAGGTTTTGCGAAAGCGTTTGATTGATGAGGAATTATTAATTCAAGAGGATACTATGTTTGTTTTACAGGCTGATTATATTTTTAACTCCCCTTGTGCTTCTGCTGCTGCAGTTTTAGGTAGAACTGCCAATGGTTGGACTGCTTGGAAGGATAAAAACGGAGTTACTTTGGATGTCATAAAAAGGAAATGATTTTTTTTAAAGAGTACTTCAGCCGAAAAGGGCTTCGTAATGACATTTGTTTTTAGCATACGTTTTTAAATGATCTCTTAATCAAACTTAATACTAACATTACTCTGTTAAAGAGTACTTCAGCCGAAAAGGGCTTCGTAATGACGTTTGTTCTTGGAATATGTTTTTAAATGATGATTTCATCAAACTTAATACTAACATTGCTCTGTTAAAGAGTACTTCAGCCGAAAAGGGCTTCGTAATGACGTTTGTTCTTGGAATATGTTTTTAAATGATGTTTTCATCAAACTTAATACTAACATTGCTCTGTTAAAGATTACTTCAGCTGAAAAAGCTTCGTAATGACCTTTGTTCTTAGGATATGTTTTTAAATGATGTTTTTCATCAAACTTAATACTAACA
>JAHDDQ010000031.1:30070-36117 GCA_020629275.1 Tenacibaculum sp.
ATGTTTTTAAATGATGTTTTCATCAAACTTAATACTAACATTGCTCTGTTAAAGAGTACTTCAGCCGAAAAGGCTTCGTAATGACGTTTGCATTTAACTATATTTTAAAACCACAAAAACTCCTCAGATTGTATTTCTGAGGAGTTTTTGGTTTCGGTTTTATTAAGTTCCCTCCTACTGGAAGGTTTCTCACTGATATATCGATTACATCTTTAATATGATGAATTCAGATCTTCGGTTTAATTGGTGTTCTGCTTCTGAACATTTAACACCGTTTACACATCTGTTGATGAGTCTGCTTTCTCCGTATCCTATAGCGCTATCTAATCGTTCTGCTTTTATTCCTTGACTGATTAAATATTCTCGAGTAGATTTTGCTCTTCTGTCTGATAAACTTAGGTTATATGCATCGGTATTACGGGCATCGGTATGTGATTCGATTTTAATTACCATTTTTGGATATTCCGTCATTAATACCACAATTTTATTTAACTCTATGGCAGCATCGTTTCTGATATATGATTTATCCAAATCGAAATAAATGATTCCTATTTTTATTTTTAGTAATCCGCCTTCTTCTACAATAAGTTTGTCTACCGTTTGTAATCCTAAAGCTACTACTGTTTCCCCTGGAAGTAAATCTGTTAATAATGGTTTTTCTTTTTGTTGGTATCCTGTTTTATTAGCTTCTACTTTATACTTTGTGTTACAACCTACTACTTTTTTAAATTGGTAGGCTCCGTTTACGCTTGTTGTTGTAGTTTCTAGTTGTTCTCCTTTTTCGTTAAAGAGTGTTACCGTAACATTGGAAATTCTTTCTCCTGTAATTTCATTGGATACAAAACCTCTAACTAATTGTTCGCAGATTTCTTCTGGTTCTTCTTCTAAAGGAATTCTTACAAATGAATAGATATCGTCGTCTCCTTTTCCTGATAACCTGTTTGAAGCAACAAACCCTCTGTTTTTATCTTCTTTTATTATGAATGAAAAATCATCGAGTTTACTGTTTAAAGGCGCTCCTAAATTAAAAGGCATTTTGAATTGTTCATCTTCTATTTTACTTTTAAAAACGTCTAGTCCTCCTAAACCTAAATGTCCGTCTGAAGCGAAATATAAAGCTTCGTCTGTTACGTAAGGAAACATTTCTCTACCTGCCGTATTTACCGTTTCTCCAAGGTTTCTTGGTTTAGAATATTCTTCTGCTTCATTTTCTAAAATATCTACTACAAAAATATCTGTTCCTCCTAGTGAACCTGGCATGTCTGAAACAAAATATAATTTCTTTCCGTCTTTACTTACCGTTGGGTGTCCTACGGAATAGTCTTCACTATTGAAAGGAAGTTCTTTTACATTTTTCCATTCTCCTTCTCTTTCTTCTCCTTCTTCTAGGTCTTCATCTTCATCGTATACTAAATCTGCGCTGTATAATTTAAGATGATTTGTACCTTCTCCGTCTCTTCCTAGTTCTCCGTCGTAATTGTTACGTGTAAAGAATACTCGTTTATGATCGGGTGTAAATGCTAATGTAGCTTCGTGATATCTGGTATTTAAATTTTCAGAGAATTCTTTTATTCTGTCGATATCTGATTCTATTGCATTTAAATTTCCCATGTACATGTTTAAGAACGGTTGTTCGTTCCAATGGTAAATTCTTGTATGATAGTTTGAAGAATCGACTGCTGAAGAGTAAATTAATTTCTCTTTATAATACATCGGACCAAAATCAGAATTTTCTGTATTAATCGATAGATTATGTAATATGAATCTTGGTTTGATATTTAATACATCGTCGATAGTTTGCTTTTTCTGATTGTATTTTTCAGATCGATCGTCGTCTTTTTTAGTTTGCTTGGCAAACTTTTTCATCCAACGTTTTGCTTGACTGTATTCACCAATACCTTCTAAACTGTGTGCATATCTAAAAATGTACTCAGGGTTTACTTCTGGATAATACGTAGCTATTAACTTATCGTAATGTCTGTTTGCATTTTCCATATCGGTATTGAAATAGTAAGCGTCTCCTGCTTTTTTTAGTACGCGTAAATAGTTATCCTCTTCACTATTTTTGTTTCTATATTTCTTTTTATCCTTGTTTCTATCTTTCTTTCTGTCTAAACTACTTAATTCTCTTTCGTAAAGTTCAGCTGCTTCTTTGTACCACATTCTTTTGAAAAGCTTGTCTGCTTGTGGTGTAGAACTATTGTCTGCTATGCTATCTGACAGAAAATTTTGTGCGTAAGTAGCACTAAACATTCCTAAAACAAATAGTAGTATAATTGATTTTTTCATTGCCATAAACTTTAAAAGAAACGTGGTGATTTTAATTGTTTTTCTTTAGTAAGTAATTCAAATCGTAACATAATTTCGTGTGTTCCTGAGTTGAAATCTCCTAGTCGTGTTGTGGTTAAATCGTAGGCATATCCTAACAATAGTTTTGGTCCTATTTGTAAGCCTATTAACCCACTAAAAGAATCGTCCCAACGATATGCTACTCCTAATCGTAATTTATCGTAAAACATGAAGTTGGCTGATAAATCTACAATTGCAGGAGCACCTACTACAAATTTACCTAGGAATGCTGGTTTGAATTTAATTGTTGAACTTAAATCGAATACCTTTCCTCCTATTACAAAATAATGTAGTCGTTCTGCACTTACGTCGAAATTATCGCTACTAAAACTGTCTCTATCAAAATGTTTATCGGTTAAGAAGTTTGGTACCGAAACACCAAAGTATGTTTTTTCATTTCTCCAATAAAGTCCTGCTCCAACAGTAGGCAAGAATTTATTATTAATAGAAGCCACATCTGGGTTAGTTTGGAAACCGTCGAATAAATCTACATTTAGCAGTCTTCCTCCGGCTTTTAAACCGAAAGATAGTCTGCTTTTATTATTTAAACGTATGGTATACGATAGGTTTGCGTCTAGATATGTTTCTCTTGATGGCCCTAACTTATCATGTACTAATGCTACTCCTAGTCCTAAATTTCTTCCGATAGGAGACTCAATAGTTAATGATTGTGTTTGTGGTGCGCCATCTATACCTACCCATTGTGTCCTGTGTAATGCTGTTACAGAGAAATGTCCTCTAGAACCTGCATAAGCCGAATTGACAGACAATGTATTGAACATATAGTTCGTGTATTGTGGATCTTGCTGAGCACTGATGTTAGTAGCGCTAAAAACTAAAAACAAGATTAAGACTATTTTTAATTTTAAATACATTTTAAATTTTTTATTAAATATTTTTATCTGATTTCAATTTTTATCTCACTATATATACCCATCCTACTCTGGCTGGAGTTCCGTCACCTAAATCTAACACATAATAATAGGTTCCTACTGGTAATCGTTCTCCTTGATTGATTACAGCTCTACCGTTAGAAATTCCATCGAATGTGTTGTCGTATCCTTTTTTAGAGTATACGATATTACCCCATCTGTTATAGATCTCTAAGGTATTGTTAGGGTATCTTTCGATACAATCGATATAGAATACATCGTTATCTCCGTTACCATTTGGTGAGAATTTATCATGAATAGTTAAACATATTGGTGTTATACTTGCGCTATTACTATCGTTGGTACTATCAGCATCTATTTGATCTAACGACTGTAATGAGGCCGTATTTACATGATCGTCGATATCTAATACTTTCACTTCGATTTCTAATATTTCGGCGTCTCCTACTGCTACTGAAGGAATTTCCCAAACTCCTCCTGTTGGATTGTAAGTACCTGATGTAGCTATTGATGATATATATTCATATCCTGTTGGTAACACTTCTGCGATTACAACTGTTGTAGCATCTATTGATCCTTCATTCGTTACTGTTATTGTAAAGTTAATGATGTCATTTATTGCTGGTTGAGCAACATCCACTTCTTTTACAACTGCAATGTCTGCGCTTGGTGTATTAATGAACACACTTGACTCATCGTTTTCACTTTGATCTCCGTCGTCGTTATTTGGTGTACTATTTGGATCGAACTGATCACTTCCAGTGATTTGAGCTATATTCAAATATTCTCCTGCTTGCTGTGTTGGCATATTAACAGTTGCTTCGTAGGTAATGGTTAACCCTGTTAATGGTACAATTAAACTTGACCAATTTATGGTGTTTCCGTTTAACACTCCTCCGTCACTAATATTTGAAATGTTACTATACCCAATTGGTACAATATCTTCCATAGCAACTCCTGTTGCAATATTAGGTCCTGCATTGTTAATTTGTAATGTAAATGTGATTACATCTCCAACATTTGCATTTACATCGCTTACTGATTTAATTAATTCTAAATCCGAGATTCCAACTTGTACAGTATAACTTGCTTCATCATCGTCGGCAATACCATCTCCAAGATCATCTACTGATGCGTCTGTTGAAACATCACTATCTGGATCTATTTGATCCATTGCAGTGATTTGTGTTTCATTGGTAAACTCTCCTGGAATATCTGCTGGTGTATTCACAATTACATCAATAAATAATGTTTGTGATCCTGTTGCTGGAATGTCTCCTATTTCCCATATTCCTGTTGTTGGGTCGTATACTCCAGATGTTGCGCTAAACTGTTGGTAGATGAACCCTACTGGTAATACATCTTCTACTTCAACATTTGTAGCATTATCTGGCCCAGCGTTACTCACATTAATTTGGAAACGTAAAGCATCTCCAGGTTGTGCACTTGTTATTCCGCCTACAGTTGTTTTGCTTATTGATAAATCTGCTATGGTTTGTATAGGTGTTGTAATAGCTTCGGCATAATCATCTTCCGTTGTTACTCCGTTTCCTGGTGTTGAATCGCTATCTACTACATTTGAACCTGATACTTCAGCAGTATTTAAATAATCTCCTGTTGGATTTACTATTACATCTATCAATAATGTTTCTACTGCTCCATTTGCTAAGTTACCTATAGTCCATACTCCAGATGTTTCATCATAAGTTCCTGTTGAAGAACTGAATGTTTGGAAATCGTAACCTGATGGTAATAGATCTGTTACTGTAACTCCTGTAGCATCTTGTGGTCCGTCATTTCTTACCGTAATTACGAATGTTATTTCTGAACCTACTAATGGCGTTATATCTCCATCTACTACCGCTTTTGTTAATGAGATATCTGCAATAGAAATTACTGGTGTAACAATCGCATTATCTTCATCATCTTCACTTTGATCTCCGTCATCGTTATTTGGAGTTGAATCTACGTCTACAATATCAGATGATGTTACTTGCGCTATATTCAAGTAATCTCCTGTTGGATTTACTAAAACATCTATTAATAATGTTTCTGAGGTTCCGCTTGCAATATTACCTACTGTCCAAATTCCTGTTGTTTCGTCATAAGCTCCTTCTGTAGAACTAAATAAAACAAAGTCATATCCTGAAGGTAATAAATCAGTTACTTCAACTCCTGTAGCATCTTGTGGACCATCATTTGTTATTGTAATTTGGAATGTGATCTCTGATCCTACCAACGGTGTTGTATCTCCATCTACCACAGTTTTTACTAATGATAAGTCTGCAATAGAGATTACTGGTGTAACAATCGCACTGTCTTCGTCATCTTCACTTTGATCTCCGTCATCATTATTTGGAACAGAGTCTATATCAAATACATCAGATGATGTTACTTGTGCTATATTCAAGTAATCTCCTGTTGGGTTTACTAAAACATCTATTAATAATGTTTGAGATTCTCCTGCTCCGATATCGCCAACTTGCCATACTCCTGTTCCTTCATTGTATACGCCTGTTGTTGAACTGTACAATACAAAATCGTATCCGGAAGGTAGTATGTCTACTACTTCAACTCCTGTAGCATCTTGAGGCCCATCATTAAACACTCGTATTTCGAATGTAATTTCTGTTCCTACTAATGGTGTTGTATCTCCGTCTACTACAATTTTTGTTAATGATAAATCCGCTTGATTAATTACAGGTGTTACACTTGTCTCATCATCATCTGCAATACCGTCCCCATTATCATCTGCAGTTGCATCTACTGTTGGATCACTATCGGGATCAAACTGATCACTTGCCG
>JAHDDQ010000032.1:0-30446 GCA_020629275.1 Tenacibaculum sp.
CTAAATAAAAAACCCAAAAACCAAATAACCAACAACTTAAATACTGAAGTTTTTTGAGTAATTATGCCTCCTACTCTATGTATGTATCGTATTAATAGTGTCTGTCTCTCATTTTAGACTGTTATTTTACCCTTTCGCTTTTTTAAAAATATAAAGATTTCATGATTTTAAATACTAGTTCTTGTCTTTAATTTTCTTCAATTGCTTTATTCTTTTAGATTTTCAATATTCAAAAGATAAAGAATTCTATGTATAGAGTATTTATTATATACTTTCTAAATAAAAAAGCGAGTCTAAAAGACTCACTTATGATGTTTCAAATATTAGAATTATTTAATTTACTCTAAACTGAAAGCTAAAATACCGGTTCCAACGGAATTAAAATTACCTGTTATTTCTAAATAGTAAGATCCCTTACTTAAATTTCCTGTAATTTTAGAAAGATTTCCTTGTCCTCCGTCATTATTGGATTTTAAAAGAATTCCATTTGAACTGTATAGATATAGATACGTGTCATGATTAGCAGAGATAATTTCAAAATTATAATCCGCATTTGAGTTTATATTGAAATTTATTCTACTCCTTTTAGTTGTACTTGTTGTTGTGTCATAATTGAAAAGCTCCACATATGGTGTTTCAATATTACCTAGATTCTCATTATGCGATATATTATTTGACGGGTTGAAACTAATATTTAAAGATTCAGTAATTTCTTTAGGGGATTTATTACTCACAACTATATGGTATAAACCAGGTGTAGTTATGAATCCTGTAAGTGAATTATTATAGTTACTGTTCATAACCTTATTATTGTCGTCTAATAATTCAATAGCTATGTTGGAATTAGTATTGACGACATAGCTTGTGGAACTATTCATCTCAAAAGAATATTTGATTTTACCATCAGGCTCTGTATTCAGTGACGTCAAGTCGATATCATTTGTGTAAGGTAAAGATAAGGTACCTAAATTAATGTCAGTTTCAAGAGAATTCCTTAAAGTTAATACGAAGCTTCCTATTGTTACTTTGTAATTTTTTTCAACTTCTAAATAATAGCTTCCGGCAGGCAAGGTTGATACATTTATTTTCTTGCCTGAGGATATATAATTATTATCAATATCTGTTAATGTAAAATAAACATTATTACTCCAATCGGTAATTGAAATACCTGTAGTTTCGGTTAGGGTGAACATGTATCCAATTTTGTTATCGATTTCGTCATCTTTAAAAAGATATGTTTGAGTTTCTTGATATGGTAAATTCAAAGACCCTAATTTAACATCTGTTGCTTTAAAATTATAGGTTTGCATGATTTCTCTTTCCCCTCCAGACCTATCATTAGCAATAACCTTAATCGTAATATCTTTATTTAACAACATACTGTAATCATATTTCACATTTATATGTCCTGTATTGGTTTGGGAATTGTCTCCTATAATATAGTCTTCAACTAATATATCGTTATTAAGGTATACGTTATATGATAGAATGTCTCCATCAATATCGGAAGCTTGACTCCATTCAACATTAACATAGTTGTAATTATAAAAATCGAAATTGATGTTTATAAATTCGAATTCTCCAGGCTTTCTATTAATGAAAATATACCGTTTTACTTCAGATTCTTCTGAAATATTATTTTCAGTATCTAAAGCTGTTATGTTTATGACTAATTCTAGACCTATACCTCTTGATGAAATATTTTCTTCAGATTTATTAGCTTCAAGATAGCTAGCAACATCGAACTCTATTGATGTTTGGGATAATCGTGTGGATATTATGTTACGATTTACTACGACATTGTAGAATACTTGGTCTTTTTCTGGATCAGAAGCGGAATTCCAAGATAATTTAACAGTAGTACCATCGACTACTTCAGCTTCAATATCCCCAACTTTAGATGGTGGTAAGTTTGTTTGTTGTTCGTCTTTACTACATGATATTAGAATAAGACAAAAAAGTACAGATAGAAAAATATTAATTTTCTTCATAGCATATTTATATTAAGTGTTAAAATTCTCTTTTTCAGTAAACAATATTAATAAAGTATAGCAAATAAAAAAAGGAATTTCTTGAAGAAACTCCTTTTTTAGGCTATAAGTTTGATATATGATTAGTGAATTATATATCTAATCAGATTTTGCAATTTTTAGTTGGTTTATTCTACCATAAAAGTTATGGGTAAAAAATATGCTACTTTAACTGGTTTTCCTTTGTCTTTCCCTGGTTTCATTTTAGGTATTTTTTTTGCTATTCTTAATCCTTCTTCTTCTAACTTAGGATGTGGGGCTTTCACATTAATATCTTCTACTTCTCCTGTTTTACCTATTTTGAATTGAATATATATTCTCTTTATCCCTCGTTGTAACCCAATACATCTTTCTTCTTCTTTATCAAGAACTTCATTATACACTTTTTCTTT
The DNA here is from genome assembly GCA_020629275.1 of Tenacibaculum sp. Classification (GTDB taxonomy): domain Bacteria; phylum Bacteroidota; class Bacteroidia; order Flavobacteriales; family Flavobacteriaceae; genus Polaribacter. The sequence goes on from JAHDDQ010000032.1 coordinate 2,423, forward strand.
TTTAATACAATCTGCTACCTGAGCATTGAAATGTCTTTGCACATGTTTACGAAGCATTTTATTGAAACACTTTTTTCTTTCTTGATTTGAATACATGTTTTCACACTTAGGGTGTACTGGAGCTTCATCTATAATTGTGAAAGGGAGAAATTCTTCACTTTTGGTTTCCGTATTTATCGTGGCTATTTCTTCTTTTTTGACTTTATTAGATTTTAAAATTGCTTTTTTTGTACTACATGAGATACCACATAGTATTATTAATAACATGAGGAAATTATTTTTCATAGTTTTAATCTTAATAGTTATTTATTGATCAAAAATAAAAAAAGCGAACCTTAACGGTTCGCTTTTGTATATTTAAATTTTATCTTTTAATTATTTAAAGCTTCAGCTCCCCCAACAATTTCTAAAATTTCATTTGTAATTGCCGCCTGACGAGCTTTGTTATATGTTAACTTTAAATCGTCTCTTAACTCCTTTGCATTATCTGTTGCTTTATGCATTGCTGTCATTCTAGCTCCATGTTCTGCAGCAAACGAATCACGAATAGATTTGTATAATTGAGTTTTTAAAGATTTAGGTATTAATTGTAATACTATTTCTTCTTTAGTCGGCTCAAAGATATAATCTAAGTTTACTTCTTCATCATTCTCTATCGGCTCAATAGGCAAAAATTGCTCTACTTTAGCAATTTGAGTTGCAGCATTTTTAAATTGATTATAGATAATTTCAATTCTATCGTATTTTCCATCAACAAACATTGCCATTAATTCTTCGGCTACTCCTGCTACATTATCAAAAGTTAAGTTATCAAAAATTGAATTTCGGTTATCGACAACAGTATATTCTTTGGATAAGACATCGTTTCCTTTTTTACCAATCGTAAAAATTTCAACTTCAGTATTCATATACTTCTGTTGTATTGTTTTAACCGTTTCTTTTGTGATAGAAGAATTAAAACCACCACACAAACCTCTGTTAGAAGTTATAGCAACTAATAATACTTTATTTACTTCTCTCTGTTCAGAATACGCTCCTCCTGTATTACCCTCTAAAGTAGCACTTAGGTTTTGCAATAACTCGGTAAGCTTAGATGAATACGGACGCATTGCAGTTATAGCATCTTGAGCTTTTTTCAACTTTGCAGCAGATACCATTTTCATGGCAGATGTAATCTGCATTGTTGATCCAATTGAAGTAATTCTGTTACGTATTTCTTTAAGATTAGCCATAATTTGCTTTTCTTATTCCGATATGATACGGAATCTATATTAGTTAAAACAATGCCATTTCTGTATTACAAAAATGGCATATTTATTATTTTATGCTGAAAATTTAGCTGAGATTTCTTTTGCTGCTGCTGTTAAAACATCAATAGCACCATCAGTTAATTTCCCAGACTTCAATACATCTAAAGTATCTCTATGCTTTGCATTTAAATACTCGATATAGTCTCTTTCGAATTCTTTTACTTGCTTTACAGGAACATCTTTTAATAAGTTCTTTGAACCTGCATAAATAATTGCAACTTGATCTTCAACTGTAAATGGATCTCCTTGATTTTGCTTAAGGATTTCAACATTACGTTGTCCTTTAGAAATAACATTCATTGTTGCTGCATCTAAATCAGAACCAAACTTAGCAAATGCTTCTAATTCACGGTACTGAGCTTGATCTAACTTTAAAGTACCTGATACTTTTTTCATCGATTTGATCTGAGCAGAACCTCCTACACGAGATACTGAGATACCAACATTAATTGCTGGACGAACACCAGAGTTGAATAAATCAGACTCTAAAAATATTTGTCCGTCAGTAATCGAAATTACGTTAGTTGGAATATATGCAGATACATCTCCTGCTTGTGTTTCAATTATTGGTAATGCAGTTAATGAACCACCTCCCTTAACTTTACTTCTTAAAGATTCTGGTAAATCATTCATTTGTGAAGCGATGGCATCATCATTAATTACTTTTGCTGCACGCTCTAATAATCTTGAGTGTAAGTAAAATACATCTCCAGGATATGCCTCACGACCTGGTGGACGACGTAATAATAAAGATACTTCACGGTAAGCTACTGCTTGCTTAGATAAATCATCATAAATAATTAATGCTGGACGACCAGTGTCACGGAAATACTCACCAATTGCAGCTCCTGCGAAAGGTGCATATACCTGCATTGGTGCAGGATCTGAAGCATTTGCAGCTACTATCGTAGTATATGCTAATGCTCCTTTTTCTTCTAACATATTTGCGATTGCAGCTACTGTAGAACCTTTTTGACCTATGGCAACATAGATACAATATACTGGCTCACCTGCATCGTAAAATTCTTTTTGATTTAAGATGGTATCAATAGCAACTGTTGATTTACCAGTCTGACGGTCTCCAATGATTAGCTCACGTTGACCACGTCCAATAGGAATCATTGCGTCTACAGATTTGATACCTGTTTGTAATGGTTCCGTTACTGGCTGACGATAAATTACACCTGGTGCTTTACGCTCTAAAGGCATTTCGAAAGTTTCACCTTCTATAGGACCTTTTCCATCGATTGGATTTCCTAAGGTGTCTACAACTCTACCAACAATCCCTTCTCCTACTTTTAAAGAAGCAATTCTTTCTGTACGTTTTACAGTTGAACCTTCACTTACTCCTACTGAAGAACCCAATAGTACAACACCTACATTGTCTTCTTCTAAGTTTAGTACAATTCCTTCTAATCCGTCTCCAAAATCTACTAATTCTCCGTACTGTACGTTAGACAAACCATATACTCGAGCAATACCATCACCCACTTGTAATACAGTTCCTACTTCACTTAGAGTAGCTTTTGATTCGAAATTTGTTAATTGTTCCTTTAAAATTGCTGATACTTCAGCTGGTTTAATTGCTGCCATCTTATATCTTTTGATGTAAAATTAAATTTTTGGGATGTAATGACTATTGTCAAACTCTCTTCTTAATTCATTAAATTGGTTCGAGATACTTGCATCATATTGCACATCTCCAACACGTAATATAAATCCTCCAATAATTTCAGGATCTACAATATTTGCTATTGTAGCACTGTTTCCAGTAATTGCTACTATTTTTTCTTGAACTTTAGCTTCAAGTGCACTTGTTAACGGAACAGCTGTAGTTACTCTGGCTGTTTGCATATTCTGATGATAATCGTACACAATTGTGTATTGTTTAGCTACACTTTCTAACATTATCATACGTTTATTCTCACCTAAGATATTGAATAACCCTTTACTTATATTATTTACTTTGTCTGCGAATATAGCGTCAAGTACGTTCTTCTTATCAGAAGCTTTAATAACAGGACTTTTAAGCATTGCATCTAAATCATCGCTATCAGCAATGGTTGCAACGATTAATTTCATGTCATCATTTACCTCTGCATCAATATTTTGTTCTTTAGCAAGTTTTAATACTGCTTTTGCATAACGTAACGCTGGTCTTGCTTCTTTCATCTTTTAGATTAGTTTAGAGTAACTTCTTCTAACATTCCTTCAACAAGCTTTAATTGATCGTCTTGTGAAGCTAATTCTTTCTTTACAACTTTCTGTGCTATTCCTATAGATAAGTCAGCCACTTTTTTCTTTAATTCAGCTATAGCTGCTTGTTGTTCTTGCTTGATTGTTGCTTTCGCATTTTCAATCATTTTACCTGCTTCAGAAGATGCTTCCTCTTTAGCTTCTTTGATAATAGTTTCTTTGATTTCACGAGCTTCTTTCATCATTGCATCTCTTTCAGCTCTTGCCTCTTTTAATAATCTATCATTATCAGCTTGTAGATTTTGCATTTCCTTACGTGCATTCTCTGCTGCATCTAAAGCAGTTTGAATTCCTTCTTCACGTTCCGAAATTGCATTTAAAATCGGTTTCCATGCAAACTTTGCTAATAATCCTACCAATACTAGAAGAATTACTAATTGCATAAAAAATAAACCTACTGAAAAATCATTAAATATTTCCATTATACTTTATGTTTAATTTTTTGTTTTGTTTAATCTAGAAATTTCCCCGTAACCAACCGTTACGGGAAAACATCTTGTTGTTTTGGATTATCCTAAAAGTAAAGCACCAAATGCTAAACCTTCTAATAATGCTCCGATGATAATCATCGCTGTTTGGATTTTTCCTGCAGCTTCTGGTTGACGAGCGATAGCTTCCATTGCACTACCACCAATTTTACCTAATCCTAATCCTCCTCCGATTACGATTAAACCTGCTCCAACTAAATTAAGACCTGTCATAATAATTGATTTATATATAATTAAACTAAACTTATTTTTAAATTACTGCATTATCTTCATAACCATGCCCTTCAGCATCGTGTGCATGATCGTGATCGTGCTCTTCAACTGCCATCCCTATGAATAGTGACGATAACATTGTGAATATATATGCTTGTAAGAATGCCACTAATACTTCTATTAACGATAAAAACAGTGTTAATATAAAAGATATTCCTGTAGCTCCTACCGTACCGAACTTCGCTTTTAACAATATCATTAATGCAGCAATACCCATAACTACAGAGTGACCTGCTGTAATATTAGCAAATAAACGAACGAACAATGAGAACGGCTTTGTTAACATTCCTAAAATCTCAATTGGTGCTAAAACAATTTTCATTAATACTGGCACACCTGGCATCCAAAAAATATGCTTCCAATAATCCTTATTTCCGCTAAACTGCACAATAACAAACGTCATTAAAGCTAGACATACGGTTACTGCTATTTGCCCTGTAACATTAAATCCTAATGGCGTTAACCCTAATAAATTTAATATCCAAATAAAGAAAAACACGGTTAGTAAGAACCCCATGAATTTTCTGTAATGCTTTTCACCAATATTAGGTCTAGCGATTTCATCTCTTACATATAACACCAAAGGCTCTAAAAACCTACCTACTCCTGTAGGTATGGCTCCTTTTTTGTAACTGTTCCCTAAAGACCTAAATCCAAAGAACATTAACAATCCAGCTAGGATCATTCCAAAAACACTTTTAGTTATAGAGAAATCTAAGGTTTTGTGTGCATTAGTTGCATGATGTTCTTCATCAAAGGTTACTTGAGTAGCACCTTCGTTTAATTCGTATATTTTACTATGAATTTTGGTTAGTTTTACACCTCCCTTTTCTACGATTACATGACCGTCATCGTTATGATGAAACTCAGAAGACATAAATGTCTTCAATCCTTGGCTCGTCCAGACTGCTACTGGTAATGGAAAACCAATGTGTTTTCTTTCTCCATGGCTATCTGTGTAAGAGAACAAAGAAAAATCGTGAGAATCTGCTAAGTGATGTTTTTTATACGCTTCAATTTCTTGCTTCGTATTAATTCTACCTCCGTCATTACTTGAAGTATCTTTACCCCCACCTGCTGAAACAGTTGGTGACGCTAGTAATAAAATTGCTAATGCTAAAACTTTGATAGTTTTTTTTGCTGTAATCATACCTTTATTAATGTGATTTCTCGCCTTTAAATTTCGGGCAAAGGTACACATTTAATTAAAAACACAAACGGTTTTTTAATTTAGTTTTCTCTCTGCTTCGTTTTGTTGGAATAGTTTGTTATTCAGTAGCTTTGCTACACCTATTGTTTCTGTTACTAAAAAAAGAAACAAGGGAACAATTAAAGATGCTTTGTCTGCTTTAGTCAATGGCGTTTCTGAAAAAATACTTTCCTGAAATAACAACACGAAAACACCCATTTTAACTAGCATTAATGCTAAATATAAATATCCTGTTTCATTGGGCACTATCGTTAGTACGAATTCAACCAATATGTATACAATTAAGCTTGCTACAGCATGAAATAAATACACATGCAATAAATTAAAAACTAACGGTGTGTTATTATGCTCTACTAAGTAAGTATTGAGAAAATAACCCATAAAAAAAAGCAACAGGATTGTTGCTGTAAATAGAATAATTCTTTTTATCATTTTATTTTGAAAGTTTAGAAACTTGCTTAATTACTGAGAAAATTGCTACGAAAACAGCGACTAGTGTACATATTTTTGTATATAACTCATCGTTATTTATAAATTTCCCATCTAACCACTTTCCTAGTAAGTTTCCTAAATATATAGTTAAACCTATTTGAATGGCTATTCCACTAAAACGTAAATAAGTATTAAGCTGATTTTTGTTTGTCTTTTTGGCCATTAGTTTCTTTGCCTAATTCTTTAACGGCACCTTTCATATTACAAGTAGCATTAAATGCTGCTCCTGGTTCTGTTGAAATTTGACCTACATTTACGTTTCCTGTGATGTTTGCAGTAGATTTAGCAGTTAATGTATCAATAACATTAAACTCACCTGAAAACTTACCTTCAACATCTGCATTTCTGCACTCTACTGTACCTTTTATAAAACCATTTTTCCCAATAATAACTCTACCATTGGTTTTTAATGTACCTTCTAATACACCATCTATTCTAAAGTCTCCTTCAGAAATAAAATCTCCTACGATTTTCGTTTCTTTTGCTATAAGGTTTCTGCTACTTGTTGATTTTTTTTCTACACTTGTCTCTTTTTTGTTTTTACTACTAAACATGGGGATTATTATTTTAAAAGTTCTATTATTTCTTTTGCCTTTTCTCCTTCAATTCTATCAGCATAATTGAAAGCTACAAATTCTAGTGCTTTCTTGTAAGCTTCCTTACTTTCTAATTTACCGATACTCAAGGCTTTAAGGAGTGCAAATTTAGGAATTAATTCTGAATTATCAATAGCAGGATTCAAACTATTTACCTGATTTACAACTTCTTCGTATTCAAAATGTTTGTATAATGAATAAACATATCGATATTTCTTATGTAATTCATTAACTTTCTCTTCTGCAATTATTTTTGTGTTTGGCTCTTTTATGATTTGTGCATACTTTGAATTAGGGTAATTTCTTAGTATTGTATTTCTCCTTTGACCTGCTTTCAATTTTTCTCCTGTCTGATCGTATAGTTGATACAGATGATAATTGATAGGTAGCTTTAACTTTTCGTCAGTATTAAGTTTACTCAATCGTTCCAAATTATGGATTGCCAAATCTGGATTTTTAAATTGTTCTTTATAAATTAAACCTAATTTATAAAGTGCGTCATCTCTATCCTTTCTCAATTGTTCTATTACTACTTCATCTTTAGGTATGGCTTCTAAGTATGTTTTTATTTCGTACTTATTAGATGCTTCAGCAATCTCTTTTTCAGCTTCATTTTCAGCTTGATTATTTACTGTTGTTTTGTCTGACCACCTCCAATTGTCTTCTAATTTACGATTTCCCCAATTCTTTTGGAAATTTACTCTACCAAATCCTTTAGATTGTGTGTTGTAAAAATACCACTTACCTTGATTTCCAATAAATGAGTTATTTGAATTCCCTCCTGCTTGGCTACCAAAATTTTGGGTATTTAAGAACCGTTGTCTTTTTATTTCGTCTTCTTCTTTTAGCTTTTCTATATATACTTTAAAATATGCTTCTCTTTCTGAAGTATTCATAGCTACAAGCTTTAAGATACTGTCACTATTCTTTACCGTTTCTTCATAATTTCTTAGCTTAACTAATCCTTTATTTTTTCTCTTAATTCTACGAATCCTTTTTTCCGTTTCAAATTCTTCTGTAGTTGCCTGTAATACACTATCGTAAAATGCTCCTGCTAATAAATATTCTTGTTCTTTAAAATAGATATTCCCTAAGCGTTCGTATGCATATGTTTTTTGGTAATTGTTGTTTTTCTTCGATTCTAGTGACTGTAAATAATATTCCTTAGCTTTATTTATACTATCTCTTCCTTCTTCTAAAACACCTATTTGATAGTATAATTCATTTAGATATTTTCGGTTATCTGAATTTCTAATTAACTTTTCGAAACGCTCAATTAGCCCTACTGATGATGAATCTGACTTCATGTTTTTCACTAACTCTATATTGGCATGAATTCTATACTTTTCTGGTGTTCTTCTGGTATTAGCTAGTTTTTCAAAGATTGCCCTTGCTGAATCTTTACGCCCTAACTCAGCATAAATTTGACCTAAAATAAATGTATTTCTTGAAGACTGGTGGTTATTTACAAAAGTTATTGATGTTGCTAAATTATTAATAACCTTTTGTATCGTATCCGTCTTCTCGTAAGCCATAGCTAAAGCTGTGTATGTTTCCTGTCGCTGAAGATTTGTTAGGTTTTTTTCATTCTTATCCAACTCAATTAGTAGATTCAATGATTCAATAGCTAATTTCTCATTTTCAAGACGTATATTAGATTTTGCCCTCCATACCTTGGTGTTGTATATTAAGTTTGCCTTAGGATAATTTGCTATTATATAATTAAATGCTTCAACAGCCGGAATGAAACGTTGGGTATGATATCTTGCTTTTCCTAATAAAAGATAGGCGTCGTCTATTTGACGATTTTTTTCATAACCTCTAATATTCATAGAGTGTTTTTGAATTGCTTTTGTAGCCTTTTCTTCTGCTCTGTCAAATGGGGTTGCTGAAGTATTATCTTTCTCTTCATCATTAGAAGAATTAAAACCACCTCCAGGACTACTATTAAATTTAAGTTTACCTATACTTCGTTTATCGAACGTAATCGGTTCGATCTCTAATCGCTTCCAAAAATTATCTTCGTGTTGCTCTCGAATATTCTTTAACCCTTTTTCATAAGCTTGTTGACCGTTAAACAGCACGTTATATTTCGTTGTTAACGCATGAAAATTTCTATTGATAACACTATCTTTCTTGGTACTACAAGAAAGTAATACGCTAAAAACAATTGTTAAGCTAACTATTTGGTGTGTTCTCTTCATATAATATACTCTAAATACAACAACTTTTTTATATTGTTATTGCACCTAAGAGCGTAAAAATAGGAATAAAAACCTAATTTTCTAATGCTGCTGAAAAATAGCCTTCTAATTCTTTTAAAGTTTCAGGAGATGTTACTATATCTTTTACGACATTTCCTTTTTCTAAAACTACTATTCGTTCACAAACTTCGGTAACATGACTTATATCGTGACTAGAAATTAATACTGTTACCTCTCTATTTTCAGTAAGTGTTTTAATAATATTCTTAAGTCGTATTTGCGTTGTAGGATCTAAATTAGCAAAAGGTTCGTCTAAAATAACTACTTGTGGGTTTCCCATCATTGCAGCAACTATTCCAGCCTTCTTCTGATTTCCTTTACTTAAGTCTCTTAAATATTTCTTCTTTCCTAAGATTTCGCCATTAAAAAATTCATCAAATTGATTTAAAAAAGCAGCTACGTCTGCCTTATTCATTCCTCTCAAATCACCTATGAAATTGAAATATTCTTTAGGTGTTAGGTAACTGATTAAAAAGCTTTCATCTATAAATGAACCTGTAAATGCTTTCCATGCTTCACTTTTATTAACTACAACCTCATGATTTATAATTTCACCTGTAGAAGGCCTTATTAAATCTAACAATACGTTAAATAATGTTGTTTTTCCTGCCCCATTATTTCCTACTAATCCAAAAGATTGGCCTTTTGGTATTGTTATATCGTTAACATTTAAAACTTGTGTTGATCCGTACTTTTTTGTGATGTTATTTATTGTAATCATAATTTTTACTGTTTAGTTTTAGACTTTTTGTTTAAAGCCATGAATTGTAATGTACTTCTTCTCTTGATATTTTCTTTCAATACCATTCATGATTGAATTCTTGAAAACAAATGAAATTATACCTATCAAAGCAATTGCTGCTATTGCTACATTAAAACCCATAAAGTGATTTACTACTGCATAGACTAGCATTGGTAAAAGCATTACTGGAATCAATGCTAAAAACTGAGTCGCACTTGTGCCTTGTGTATTTGTATAACCGCCTTTAGTTAGATCTATTTTCTTTCTATTATATGCTCCTATAAAAAGCATCATTAATGGAGTAAAGCCTAAGTTAAAGAGAAAACCTGTAACAATAAGTAAATATTTATTAAACCCAAAATATAAGTATGGTGTAGATAATACAAACAAGATTACAGTCATCATAACCATTAAATACCATTTACTTTCTAAGTATTTACGATAATTGAAATTTTGACTCATTAACATGTTATAGTGTTCACCGTCCCATGCTGGTACAAATTGTCCGTAGTTTATAGAAAAACCTCCAGTCATAAAGATACATGCATATAACAGCATTACTTCTGAATCTTTATATACACTAGAATTGAAGAAGAAAAGTCCAAACAATAAAAATAAGAATGACATTAAAAATACCGATTTCGTTCTCTTATTTCTTGCAATTAAACGAATATCATTCTTAATGAATGGTGCTACGCTACCTAATCGATCAATAAATGATAAATTAGAGGTTTTTGCTTCTTCTACTTTCGCCTTTATTGCACTATCCAAATATAATTTTGAGGATAGTTCTTTAAAATTAAGATAATATAAGATCCCAAATACTAAAACCCCTAAAAAAGCAAGTGCTGGTATTTCATAAATTTTATAAAATAATGAACCAAAAAAACTAGTTAAATCAAATAATTGATAAGTATAACTCACCCATAAAACTCCTAATAACAAAACCATAGCGAATAATGCTTTTTTATTTTTGTTAATTAAGAAATTCGTAAAATTTAAAGATAGTGTAGTTGTAATAATGAAAAACATCCATCCTAAAATACCTGTAGTATTATAACCTTCAGACAATAAAACTATTGCAAAAGGAATATAGAGCATAAGCGTTCCTAAGTTGAAAAAAGAAAAGATAGATTTGGTAAGAACATAATTTACTAGCTTATTTTTTCGAACTGGTAAAATAAGCATGGGCTTTATATCCATTATTGGAATTTTCTGCATTATATATCTAAATATTAAATCAGAGATTAATCCAAAAATTAAAAACTGATTTACTAGCACAAAAGGGTCTTGTTCTGGATATTCTTTTTTTAAGAAGAAATATCCTCCAATACCTAGTGAAAGAAAAACTATTAGAAAATATAGTGCAAAGAAAAACATAAGAATTTTAATTGCCATTCCTTTACCAAAACTTGCTGATCGCAAGAATTGTTTCCATTCTAAATTAAAAAAACGCATTATCATTTGATTTAGTTTTGATAATTATTAGTTGTACCTTTTTCTAAAATGTTACAAAAAAACATACTGTTTAATTAGTACCTTAGCAACCAGACCAAATTCGCCCCTAATGAAAAATACATTCTACTTAATTACGTTGTTTATTTTATGTATTTCTTGTAGTAAAGATCCTGAAATAACGATTCCTGACGAAAATTCTATTCCGCAAATTACAACTCCTTGTAATTTTAACATTGTAGATGTTGAGAAAAATACTACCGTAACTGTAGATTGTGTTCTTGATTTAAAAGGTAAAACTATAACGTTACCTTCTAATGTTTCTTTTGAATATAATGGAGGAGATATCATAAATGGAACATTAATCTTTTCTGGTGGAAAAATAGATGGTCGCCTATTAAATTATAAGCTTTCAGTAGAAGGAGATGTAACACTAAAAGATCCTGTTTTTAACTTTATTACATCAAGATGGGATTTAAAAGAAGGTAATACGACTTCTGAAGTGGCGCTACAAAATACTGGGAAACTTGAAACCTTATTCTTCTTTATTAAAGGATTAGGTGGTACGACTTTTAAAATAGATAAATTAGATGCTTTCTTTGAAGTAACTAAAGTTACTAGCACAACTACAAATCAAAATTGGTACCCTTCTTTAGAAGCAGTTAATCTGCCCTCCGATTTTAATTTGATAATGACAAACAATACTCATTTACGAATTTTCCCTGGGAATAAATACAATAGAAAGTCCGGTGCAATACTAGCTGTAAGAGATGCTGAAAACATTACAATTACTGGTGGTAATTTTCATGGTGATAGAGATGAACGTGTATTTTCTGCCAATGATAATGGTACAGAAGGGAGTCATTTATTACATATTCATTCAGGAAGAAATATTACAATAGATGGAAGTAAATTCGAGAATGGTTCTTCTGGAACTTTTGCTATTTATTCTTTTGGTTTTTCTTATAATCCTGATTATAATCCTACAGAAAATATAACTATAAAGAATTGTACTATAAAAAATTCTCGTAGAATGGCTATAGCTTTAGTTGATGGTAGAAATATAACCATTGAAAACAATACGTTTATTAATACTGGCCAGCCGTCAAAAAATACTGATGGTGGTGAAGTAGGATATGCTATAAATATAGAACCTGAAAGATTTAGAGACACAAACGGGGTGTTAAAAGAACGTCAACGTGTTTTCGATGTCCTTATTAAAGGAAATACTGAAAGTGGAAGTAGAGGAGGATTTTTAACTTTAACCATAGGTCAAGACATTACAGTAGAAGATAACGATATTGGCACTAGAGTTGTAAGTTCTTTTATTTCTGGTGCACGAATTAAAAAAAACAGATTTAAAGCTAAAGGAGATGCCAAAGATAGCTGGGCGGTATTTATAGCTGGCTATGGTGAGACTGTTTTTAATAACGAAGTTTCTGAGAATATAATAGAAGGTTATAGTTCTGGAATTATTGTAGGTTCAATAGACGCATATATTTATAAAAATACTATTAAAAATTGCGGTGCTGGAATACAAATTAGTAAAGCAAAAAATGCACGAATATATAATAATATTATAGATGTAGCTAAAAACGGAATACAAGCAACTAATACTTATTGTGATGACGTTGAGCTCAAAGAAAACAAAGTTAAAACATCAGGGAATTTTAATGTGTATTTTGCTCAAATGAATCATAAACCTGAAGATCAAGATAAAAAAATAAGCTTTATTAACAATATATTTGATAATGACAAGGTGCTTATCTTTTCTAATGCTGCTGGTATTACTTTTAATGAAAATACTATTGATGGTGGTCTTTCAATGAATAATATTACTAATGCAATCGTTTCAAAAAACAAAATTTACCCTAACGAAAGTCACGGAATACGATTATATAACACGCTTAATAATGTACTTGTTACTAATAATACTATTACCAAACCCACAGGAACTAGCGGTAGTTATAGCTGTTTAGATAATACCACTACTACACCTAACGGAGTAACTGTAAGTAATAATTCGTGTAATTAAAAAACTTACTGTTGACTAGAAAAATATTCTTTTTTCAGCTATTGAAGTGTAATTAATTTAATGAATACTTAAATATCATTTAAAAATTCTTTTAATCTCACTTCTTCTGCTAGTCTTAGTTTCTTTTTAATTCTTTTTCTAGCCATCTTTATAGCGTGGTCAGTAACGTTTAACAATCGAGAACAATCCTTTATACTTAAATTAAGTTTTAATAACAAACAATGTTTTATATCATTTGCTGATAGTTCAGGGTAATTCTGTTTAAGAATAATAGCTAGATTTGGGTATCTAGATTCCAGTTTACCATATATAAGGTTAATGCTGTTAGAACTGTCTAATAATTCATTTAACTCTTTTAGAACTGAAGGTAGATAGTTATAATCTTTATCCGTTATAATAAACTTTAAATTAGACCTTATAGTCTTTATCTTTTTATTTTGTTGTTGAATTGAATCTGTTGTAACAATTAGTTCTTCTTCTCTCTTTTTTAATTGATCTTCGAAAATCTTTTTCTCATTGATTTTTAATTTTTTTATTGTCTTTTTACTATTTGAATACTTTCTATAAATCAGTGTTATAACTATAACAAAACTAATACAAGTTAAAATAAAGGATAGGATTACAATACTAAATCTCTGATCTTTATTTTCTGATTTCAATACGTTTGTTTCCTTTATCTTTTTAACATAGCGTAAATCAGAATTATAAAAACTGAGAATGTCCCTATCTTTTAGCCTCTGTAAGCTATCATTAATCTGCATATACAAACTAAGTGATTCATTAGCTTCTTTATACATGGAAAGTTTTTTATAATTATCGGACTTATATAGATATGCTTTTATCAAGGTCCTAGGTTCAAGAAGAGAAATATCAATTAAACTATCATAATATTTATTCGATAGAGAATAATTATTAGTTCTAGTACTTAATCTACCATTAATTTCATAAAAAAGAGATAATTCTGCTCCCTTGTCTTTTAGATTTCTTTCTCTTTTAGAAAAAACTTTTAAGATATCTCTTGCTTTTGCTATATTATCCGTAAGCAAATACAGTTCGGATATTTTAAGTAAAGATTGGTCAAATAAAACTTTATTTTTGTGTGTCTTTACTCGCTGAATATTATTTTTACGCATTTTTAATGCGGCTTCAAAATCGCACTTTTCCTCATATGCTTCTGCCAAAACTGTATAATATTTAAAACTAATAAATGGCTTCCTAACTGAGTCTTTCGTAAACTTACGCTCTAATTTTATTAAGCGTTCAATTGTCTTATCATACCTACCTAACTTATTAAACATATTGAAAATGTCAAGCTTTAATAACAACGTATCTTTCAAGTTATTATTTATAGATATCTTATATGCCTTCCTATATAAAAAAAGAGCTTTGGTATAAAAACCTCTTCTCGCAAAAATTTCAGCTTTATTTCTTACTACTTTTTTAAAAAGTCTTTTAAATTTATGTTTCTTTTGAATTATATGATGAGCTTGATCTAAATAATAATATGCACTATCGTAACTCCTAGACTTCAAAAAATAATCTCCTATAAAAGTATAAGCAGCAACTTTACCTCTAGTGTAATTATATTTATTTGACAAAATATATGCTTTTTTCAAAGGTCTTAATTCATTACTTTTTTTTGACCATTTTAATATACTATCAATTTCTTTATGAAATCTATTTTTTTGACAGTAACAAAAACTAACTTTAAAGAAAAGTAATACAAAAAGAATAGTACTCTTTCTAATTAGTTTAAAATTAAAGTAATCATTCAGTGGATAAATTTTCATTCATATTTGATTAGAGGATTATGATATAATTTTAAGACAATTTAACAAAATTGTCTAATTTAAAGTAATAGTACACCTAATGTACTATCCATTATACTTTTTATTGCATCTCTATACCTAATGTACACCTTTGTTTAAATCAAAAAATATTTAAATACTATAGTTTTGCCCAGTAGTTTTTAAGATATTATCATGAAAATTGAACTGTTATAACAATCCCTTAATTATTAAAAACTTAAAACAGTATTAATAAAATAACACATAAAAACATCCTTTATACTTTTTCATATGTTTTGATCTAACTTTTCAACTAGATTAAAAATTAATTTGGTTTTTATACTCTTGAAAAGTTGAATAACTCAAAAACTATCTAAGAAACTTAGTATGGTAAAGGATGCGTATTGCCACAAAAAATTAAATCATTTTAAAATGAAAATAAATAAATTAATCAATTTTTACTTGTTACTTTTTCTCACCTCTTTCTATTATACTGGGCACGCACAGTTTGAAAAAATGATTCCAGAAAACACAGTAACACATAAAGCAATTAAAAATGGAAAATGGTCAGACCCCTCTGTTTGGGATTCTAACAATATTCCCAATTTAGCATCGATAGTATGGATACCCGAAGGAATAAGTATAAATTATGATATAAACAGCAACGACCATATTTTTATTATACGTAATGATGGTACTTTTTTTACGAACACGTCAAAAAATAAAAAAAGAAAATTAATTGTTGATTCTTTCTTAGGAGGAAGGAATTCACTTTTGAACATCAATGCGTCCAATGATGATAGCGGTACAATGGAAATTATTTTAAAACCATTTGAAATTCAGAAGAAAAAAAACAATAAAATTGAAGGTGCGATTTGGAGCAATTATGCTAAAGCTCATTATAGCGATAATAAAGCTGTAACCAATCATTTTGGAAATCGCCTACCATCAGATGGGTCTGGAGTTCTTGGCAGATACAAGTGGGACCCTAAGCAAGCTTCTATTTCATTAATGACTTGGGGTAAAGTAAGAATAAGAGGAAAAGAAAAACTTGATTTTTCTGAATGTTCTACTGATGTTTTAAAAAATCAGGATAGAATACAATTAAAAAAACTACCTATAGGTTGGAAGAAAGGAGATTTTATATTAATATCTGGAACAGAAAGTATAAATGACAATGAAATTATTCAAATTAAAGAGATCTCTGGAAGTACAATCATTCTAAAAGACAGAACTAAAAAGTCTCATAAAGGTGTTCAACTAGATGGATCAAATTATTATACTTATGTAGCTAACTTATCAAGGAATATATCAATTAAGTCATTTCATACTAGTATTGAAGATAAACTCACTAAAAGAGGTCATGTGATGTTTATGTTTAATGGTGATGTAGTTGTAAAAAATGCATCATTTAAAGATTTAGGTAGAACTAACAAAGTAAATATTTTGGATGACTTAAAAATAGGTACTCCAGTAGTTACAGGTTCTGGAGATAAAAGAGAAGTTAGCTTACCTTCCTTTGTTAATGAACCTGAAACTGATCCTTCTAAAATTGAAAATCAAAGAGGAAGATATGCTTTACACTTTCATAAAACGCTTAGAGGTCAAAATAAAGACAATTTAATTATAGCTAAAGGTAATGTCGTTTGGGGTTCTCCAGGGTGGGGAATGGTTCATCACGATAGTCATGCTGATTTTAGTGATAATGTAGTATTAAAAATTAATGGTGGAGCTATGGTAGCTGAAAGCGGCTCTGAAACAGGTGTTTGGAAAAATAATTTTGTTACGGGTGGTGCCCCTAAAAGAATCAATAATGAACCTAATGGAATCCCTCTGACTGATAAAATTCGCAGGCATCTTAGAGAGGTCATTGACGATGATTTTAAAACTCCTTCTGGTTATGCTTTACAAGGTAGAGCTATTAAAATGATTAATAATGTAGCTTCATCAGTAAGTGCTGCATATCATTATCAAGGTAGTGGAGTAAATGTTATGGTTGCTGATGAGTTGGAAACCAAAGTATATACAGAAAATGGAAAAATTAATCCATTTCCTTTTCAAAAATCTATTGTAAGAACCGCAGCTCCTTTTATTCAATTTGATGGTAATATTGCATTTAATTGTGCAGACGGGTTTAAGTCTCAAAACAGATCTGTTTCAGGTGCATTCAACAGGGTAACTTCTGTGGTTTCTAATATGCTAGTTTGGAATACTGATAGATTTGGTATTTATATTTCAACTAATTTTGGGTACTTAATAAAAGATTCAAGATTCCATGCTAATGAAAATACTAGAAGACAAAATACAACTGGTGCATTGATACAAAAAGACAATGATAATTTAAATTTTCATAACGTAACTTTTTATAATTATAAAGATAAGGGGGTTAATGTTAATAATAGTTTAAACAGTAATACATCTGCTAATCATCCTAATGCACGTTTTATATTCAATAAAGTCAAATGGGTTAATAGTCCAAGCTCTTTCAAACCTTACAGTAATAATACAGATAATCAAATAAAGGTAACCGAAATTGAACCAGTGGATGATCCTGAAATAAGCTTTATAACTTCAACCGATATGGATAATGTAGTAGATTTGAATAATGATTTTGAGTTTACCATAGAAGGAGATATAATAGATCAATCTGGTACAAGTAGGTTTGCTCATTACGCACCAAAGAAAAATCCTTTCCTAAAAAGAGTTTATCGTTTTAAGAATAAAGATGAAATGGAAAAACAGTTCTTGGATCGTTATATCGTGAAATCTAATGAGAATGGTAATTATATTGAGTTTACCGAATACATATCAGACAGAATTACTGGAATCACAAAAGGGATAAAATTTAAAATCTATGTTAAAAATTATATACCTGTACAAGCTGAAAATAAAAGTGTTGATACTACAGCTATTCCACTTCAATATAACCAGAAAAAAACTAGCGTTTCAATAGTATATCCTAATCCTGCGAGTAGGAATATTAGTATAAAATTGCATAAAAATAGCCCAACACAACTCAAAGAAATAATTATTACCAATCTTAATGGTATAGTTGTAGATAGGATATTATATAATGATAATCGTAAATCAAAACATACACTATATAATTTAAATATTGAAAATTACAGCTCAGGGGTTTATTTTATTAGTTTAATTAATATCGACAACACATTGAATGAAACGATAAAGTTTATAAAAGAATAAGAACACTATTTTTTAAAAAATAAAGAAAAAAGAGTTTAACAATTATTGTTAAACTCTTTTTTCTTTATTTTTATAACCTTTACTTGTTTATTTTTTGAATTATTTTTTACTCCTTTATTTTAATTGATTTAGCTATTGCTTCTAATTCAAAAATAAAATCTCTTTTATTAACAGATGGTGCGTAAGTAAAACCTTCAAAAACTACAAGTCTGTTCTTCTTCTTGTCTAACACAGTATAGTTTATAAAAGGTCCAGCCATAAAGTCGTTTTTAACCTCCCATTTACCTCTAGTTTCGTATGCTTTTTTACCATTTACCTCAACTTCATATGTGAATGGTGCGTATGCTTGTTCTGTAATCATATACATCCCTTCTTTACTTCCAGGTATAAACTTTTTACCGATACTGTCTCTTACTCTAGTAATGTTATCTGCAACTGTTTTTTCATCTTTTAAAGGCACAGCGTATATCAAAATATTATTCGATCCGTCTCCTCTTGCTATACCACTTTTTAGGTGTTGGCGTAACCATAAGAAATTTCCAGTATCCTCTACTAAACGATAACGTTTAGGAATATCAAACTCTAAACCTAAATTTTGTAATGTTTTAAAAGATGTATTGTCTAGTTTATCTCTCTTAAATATATTTTGAATAAACTTTACGTCTTGATCCTTAAAAAGTTTTATAATTTCTTTTCCTCTATCTCGTATTAAGCTTACCATTTCCTCTTCGTTATTCGCTGTAGCTACAACGATGATTTGTGGTGCTGCATATTTATTTTTTATAACAGAAATTTCTTGTTTATCTGATTTTTGAAATAATAAAACTGCTTTATTGTTTCTCATAAACTTATTAAATCCACTTGGATCAATCTGAGAAACGGACAGTAATGTCTCGGGCTGGGGAAGGCCAACTTGATGTTCTCCAAAAACGGTTCGAATTTCATCTCCAGGTTTCCCTAACCAATGCTTTCCTTTCATTACTACTAAAACTCTGTTTGTATTCCCTGTAGATGAAGGTAACACATAATCATTTGCTCCGTCTCCTTTACAATTCATAAAGAGTATGGTAATGGCAAAAAGCATCCCTAATTTTTTCATAATAGTTTCTTTCTAGTTAGTTGTTTAACCTTTAACAAAAAGTATTCCGTTTACATTCTTCTGGGGTAAATAAATAATCGCTGCCCTGCTCTTAAGCGTGTGCTTCTCATATTATTCCATCGTTTAATATCTTTTACTCTAACTCCAAATTTACGTGCAATCTTGCCTAAGTAATCTCCTGACTTAATCTTGTAACGGAT
The DNA here is from genome assembly GCA_020629275.1 of Tenacibaculum sp. Taxonomy (GTDB): domain Bacteria; phylum Bacteroidota; class Bacteroidia; order Flavobacteriales; family Flavobacteriaceae; genus Polaribacter. Next base: position 21,834 of record JAHDDQ010000032.1, read on the forward strand.
TCTTTTGTCCATTTCAAAATACTTAGGAAGTGGCTTTTCTCGCTTCGCATCTTCTTCAATAGCTAATGCATAAATATCTTCTTCACTATTTAAAAAATCAATGACCTTGTTTTTAGGTATTCTAACTGCAAAAGATTTTTTCTTTATAAATGGAATAATATCTAATTTATACATCGGGTTTAAAAACGATAATACTTCAGTATCTATACCTGTTTTTTCACTTATTTGATCGAATGAAACTGTTCTTTTAACTCGAATTGTGTCCGTTTGAAATTTAAATAGTTTTGGCGCTTCAGGATAAATTCCTAGTTCATCAGCATATTTAAAAATGTACATTGTAGCATAGAATGCAGGAACATAACCTGCAGTTTCTCTTGGTAAGAACGGACGAATATTCCAGTAATTTCTATATCCTCCTGAACGTTTTATTGCTTTTAAAACATTTCCTGGCCCCGAATTGTACGCTGCTAAAGCGAGATCCCAGTCACCAAAGATTTTATATAAACTACTTAAATATTTACAGGCTGCTATCGTAGATTTTACAGGATCTTGTCTTTCGTCTACGTATGAATTTACTGCCAGTTTAAATTGTCTCCCTGTTCCGTACATAAACTGCCACAATCCTGTTGCTCCTACTCTTGATTTTGCTCTTGGATCAAGTGTTGATTCAACTATGGCCAGATATTTCATTTCAATAGGAATATCATAAGCATCTAAGTAGCCTTCAAACATCGGGAAATAATATTTAGCTCTAGCCATTAGTGCTGGATAGTATTTCTTCCTATATTTTAGATAGTTATTAATCACTTTTTTGAGTGCTGGATTAAATGCTAAATTGAATGGTGTTTGAGTATTTATTTCAGATAACCTTTTCTTTAGTAATTCTTCTGTAACTATTTCTGTTACATCACCTACAATATCCTTATCATTAATTACGTATTCGTTACCATCAAAAAGTGGAGAATTAAATTTAGTCTCTGTTAATAAACTGTCTATTAGCTGTAAATCATCATCTGAAAACTTTTGATTAATAATTTTCTTCTGAATCGTTTGAATAGTGTCTTTGATCTTGGGAAGGGTATCTAGCTTAACGTGGGATGAAAGTGTATCTTTTATTTTGACGATACTATCTGTTGGTTGCTGAGCAAAAAGTGTGGTAATAGATAAGAGTAGTATTAATAAGTGCTTCATAAGTGGCTTTTAATAAAAGCTTGGTTTGGTTTATTCCTTTTGTTTTAGTTTATAATTTGATTTTATAGCTTAAATTCTACACCAACAGGACAATGATCTGAATGTTTGGCTTCTTGTAAAATATAAGCCCTTGCTATTTTATCTTTTAAGGACTCAGAAACCATGCAATAGTCTAATCGCCAACCTTTATTATTTGCTCTGGAATTCGCTCGGTAGCTCCACCAAGAGTACTGATCTGGCTCTTTATTTAAATGACGGAAACTATCAATAAAACCACTATCTATAAACCCTCCTATCCAAGCTCTTTCTTCAGGTAAAAAACCTGAAACACCTTTCATTTTAGGGTTATGAATGTCTATTTCTTGGTGACAGATATTATAATCTCCACAAACTACTAGATTAGGGATTTCCTTTCTTAATTCGGTTACATAGTTTTGAATTTCATCCATGTAATTGAATTTATAACCTAAACGTTCACTATTTGTTCCTGAAGGCAAATACATACTCATAATAGAAATCTCATCAAAGTCTACACGAACATTTCTACCTTCAAAATCCATAGATTCGATACCTGTTCCGTACGCTACATGTTTTGGTTCATTTTTACAAAAAATTGCAACTCCAGAATATCCTTTTTTCTGTGCAGAAAACCAATACTGATAAGGATATCCTGCTAATTCAAAATCAGCTGCGTTTAACTGTTCTGGCTGTGCTTTAGTTTCTTGAATACAAATTACATCAGGACTTGCATGTTGTAACCAGTCTAAAAAGCCTTTCTTTATAGCTGCTCTTATTCCATTAACATTATATGATAGTATTTTCATTACAAAACCATTTCTGGAATTTCTCCATTGACAATTAATGTTCCTTCCGTTGCTTCCTTAATTTCTTCTACACTTACTCCTGGTGCTCTTTCTATTAAATGAAACATATTATCTTTAACTTCAAGAACTGCAAGGTTAGTTACGATTTTAGTTACGCAACCTACTCCGGTTAATGGTAAAGAACATTTTTTTAAAAGCTTAGACGCTCCTCTTTTGTTCGTATGCATCATAGCTACAATAATGTTTTCTGCTGAAGCCACTAAATCCATAGCACCACCCATTCCTTTAACCATTCTACCTGGAATTTTCCAGTTTGCTATATCGCCATTCTCTGCAACTTCCATAGCTCCTAAGATGGTTAAGTCTACATGCTTTCCACGAATCATTGAAAAACTAGTTGCAGAGTCAAAAAAACTAGCTCCTGCTAACGTCGTAATTGTCTGCTTACCTGCGTTTATGATGTCCGCATCTTCTTCACCTTCAAACGGAAATGGCCCCATACCTAAGACGCCGTTTTCACTTTGAAACTCAACTTCAATATCATCGCGAACAAAATTGGCTACCAGTGTTGGTATTCCAATTCCAAGATTTACATAAAAACCATCTTTTACTTCTTTTGCGATTCTTTTCGCAATACCATTTTTATCTAAAGCCATGATTATTGTTTTTGTCTTACCGTACGTTGTTCGATTCTTTTCTCATATCTCTCACCTTGAAAAATACGTTGCACAAAAATTCCTGGTATGTGAATCTGATTTGGATCTAATTCTCCTGCTGGGACTAACTCTTCAACTTCTACAACAGTAATTTTTGCTGCACCACACATATTTGGATTAAAGTTTCTAGCAGTTCCTTTAAATATTAAATTACCTGCTTCATCTCCTTTCCATGCTTTTACAAATGCAAAATCTGCATTAAAAGCTTCTTCTAAAACATACATTTTACCATTAAACTCTCGTGTTTCCTTTCCTTCGGCTACTTCCGTACCGTATCCTGCTGGTGTGTAAAATGCAGGAAAGCCAGCTTGAGCTGCTCTACATTTCTCGGCTAATGTTCCTTGAGGTGTTAGTTCTACTTCTAATTCTCCTGAAAGCATTTGACGTTCAAATTCATCATTTTCACCTACATATGATGAAATCATTTTTTTTATTTGACGATTTTGCAGTAAAAACCCTAATCCAAAATCATCAACACCTGCATTATTAGAAATACAGGTTACATCTTTTATTCCTAAACGAACTAATTCTTGTATTGCATTTTCAGGGATACCACACAGCCCAAACCCTCCGAGCATAAGTGTCATTCCACTTTCAACACCATGTAAAGCTTCGTTTACGTTAGTTACTTTTTTATTAATCATTTTTTAGTTGTTTGTTCAGTGTTCGATTCGGTTACAGTTTAAAAATCAGTAGCTCCTTCATTCGTGTTTTCATCTCCTTCTTTCTCTTCTTTCTTCTTCTCTTCATGTTTTGCGCAATCGACATTTATAGAAAGATCGCTAGGTTTCTCAAATGAAGATTTACTGATATTTAATGTTTTATCTTCGTAACATTTACGCATAAAAATACCCCAAGTTGGTAAAGACATTGCTGCTCCTTGACCTTTATCGATACCTGCAAAGTGAATTGATCTGTCTTCTCCACCTGTCCATACTCCAGTTGCTAAATTAGGTACAATTCCCATAAACCAACCGTCTGACTGGTTTTGAGTAGTTCCTGTTTTACCTGCAATTGCATTATTGAATTTATATGGATATCCTGTTATATATTTAGGTCGTGCATATGTAGTACGTAATCGTACTCCCGATCCTGCTCTTGTAACACCTTCCATTAAATTTAAGATTACATACGCAGATTCTTCACTTAAAACTTCTTTTGTTTCTGGTACGAAGTTTTCTAAAACTGTTCCGTTTTTGTCTTCTATATGGGTTAACATCATAGGCGATACACGCAATCCTTTATTTGCAAAAGTTGAATAAGCACTTACCATTTCAAACAATGATAAATCTATGGCTCCTAAAGCTATGGATGGATTTGCTTCAAAATCTGAAGAAATTCCTGCAGATTTTGCTAAACGCGCAACATTTACAGGTGAAACTTCATCGATTAAACGTGCGGTAATTACGTTTACCGATCCAGCTAACGCTTTTTTTAATGTAATTTCACCTCCATAATCATTTCCTGCATTTTTAGGCGTCCAATCGTCTTTCATACCATACTTTTCTTTAGGAATAGTATACAACGTGTTTGGTAATTTATCGCATGGAGATCTTTTTAACTGATTAATAGCTGTTGCGTATACAAAAGGCTTGAAAGTAGAACCAACCTGACGCTTTTGTTGTTTTACGGCATCGTACTTAAAGTGTTTGTTATTAATTCCTCCAACCCACGCTTTAACATGACCCGTTTGCGGTTCTATAGAGACTAAACCTGAACGTAGAAAATATTTATAATATCGAATAGAATCATATGGCGTTAAGATCGTGTCTCGATCTCCTTTCCATGTAAAAACTCGCATTTCAGTTTTTGTATTGAATGCTTTCTCTATTTCTTTAGAAGATTTTCCTGCGGCTTTCATTCGCTTATATCGATCTGAATTATTTCTTCCTCTAACCAAGATTTTACTAATATCAGACTTATCAATATCGTAGAATGGAGCTTGCTTATTTCTCTTTTGCTCTTGAAAGAAATATTTTTGAAGGTTCGCCACATGTTCTTTAACGGCTTCTTCTGCATAACGTTGCATTCTAGAGTCTATGGTCACATAGATTTTTAGTCCATCTCTATAAATATCGTATAGCTCTCCGTTAGGCTTTGGGTTTTTCTTTACCCAATCTTTTAAAAAGCTACGTAGGTATTCTCTAAAATAAGTTGCTAAACCATCACTATGACTTTCTGGTGTGTAGTTTAATCCTAATTCTGTTTTTTGAAGTGAGTCTTTTCTTTGCTCAGTAATAAAGTCGTTACGATTCATTTGTTTTAAAACTACATCTCTTCTTCTTTTTACTAATTCTTTTCTTCTTAAAGGATTATATAACGATGAGTTCTTCAACATTCCTACTAGCATTGCTGATTCTGCTATTTCCAATTCTTTAGGTTCTTTTCCAAAGTAAATACGAGAGGCTGAACGTATCCCTACTGCCTGATTTAAAAAGTCGTATTTATTCAAATACATTGCAATAATTTCTTGCTTTGTATACTGTCGTTCAAGCTTAGTTGCTACTACCCACTCTTTGAGCTTCTGAATCACTCTCAGAACAATATTTTTAGACGCTCTTTTTGTAAAAAGCATTTTAGCTAATTGTTGTGTTATAGTACTCGCACCTCCACTTCCAGGCTTCAGCACGGCTCTGGCTGTTCCTCTGAAATCGATACCTGAATGGTCGTAAAAACGTTCATCTTCTGTGGCTACAAGTGCTTCTACTAAATTCTGTGGTAGGTCTTTATATTTTATAGGTGTTCTATTTTCATGTGCATATTTACCAATTGTTTTTCCGTCTGTAGAAATAATTTCTGTTGCTAAATTATTTTCTGGATTTTCTAATTGTTCGAAAGTTGGTAATTTTCCGAAGGCTCCCCAAGAAGCTAATAAAAATATGAAACATATTAAAAATAATCCACCTAAAACTAATCCCCAAAACCATTTGACGAATTTGCTAAAGTTTCTGTTTCTCTTTTCTGTCATTATTTTTTGATTTTTTCAATTCTAAATCCAATATCTGAAATTCCTTGTAGTACTTCAACTCCTTCAACCTCGCCATTTTTTCTCATAGCATGTGAAATTCCTACTTCATATTTCCCTTTCTTAGGAAATCTTATATTTTCTTTATAAAACAATTTATTCTCTTTTACCTCAGTGAAACCTGTCCCTAAAAACCTACCTGTTTTATCAGCCATATCATATTCTAACGTATCGATAATCTTTTGACCGTCAGGAAAACTCATTTTAGTGATTAGAAATAAATTACTGAATGCATAGTTATTATTATTTCTGAGGTTTATAAATAAATTTCTTTTTGCTATAGTATCTTGTACTTCAAATTGAAATAATACAGGTGTATCTATTCTCCAACTATTGTTGCTAATATTCGTGTATTCATCGAATACGCGTTTATCATCACACGAGGTTACTATTAAAAAAGTGATCAGTAAAACAATGAATTTACTGTTTTTCGTTATTCTGAGCATTTTTATTCCCTGTATTTCTTCGTTTATTTCTTCTTTTCTGAGGGGTTTGTTTTTTTGTTGCTGGTGTATTTCTGTTTTCTGTTCCCTTTTTTTGCTCTACCTGCTTTCTATTATTTCCTTTACCTCTTTGTTGTGGTTTATTTTTCGTGCCCTGAGGTTGGCTTTTCTGAGGTTGATTTTCTTGTTTTTTTGGTGTGTTCTTTTTCTGTTGCTGATTTTTATTGTTTGTGTTTTTAGCTACAGGCTTTTGGTTTTGGTTTCGTTTTCTCCTTTTATTTCTTCTAGGCTTTTTTGGAGTGTCAAAACGTGTTAAACTATCTTGTCCTACTACATTTTCGAAGTCTACTGTTGCTTCTTCTACTATTTCAGACTCGTACTCTTCTAACGGAGATCCTAGCTCGTTATTTTCGTTGAGTTCTAATATTTCACTTACTTGATCTAGAGATAACTTGTACCATTTAAACTTTTCTTCTTTGTAAGTATACCACAGTAACTTTTTGAAGATATCCATTTTAACAAAAATAGCTTCTCCACGTTCTGTTTTTAAAATTACGTCTTGTTTAGGAAATGATTCTAAAGCATCTAAATAAGAATCTAGCTCAAAGTTTAAACAACACTTCAGTTTACCACATTGTCCTGCTAGTTTTAAAGGGTTTAGGGATAATTGTTGATAACGTGCCGCTGCAGTGTTTACTTTTCTAAAATCGGTTAACCAAGTAGAACAGCATAACTCTCTACCGCAAGATCCTACACCTCCTAATCGAGCTGCTTCTTGACGCATTCCTACTTGTTTCATTTCAACGCGTATTGAAAATTCACTTGCTAAATCTCTAATCAACTGACGAAAATCTACGCGGTCGTCTGCTGTATAATAAAATGTTGCTTTATTTCCATCACCTTGGAACTCCACATCAGAAAGTTTCATCTTTAAACCTAATCGACTTATAATTAACCTTCCTTTTCGCTGAGTTTCTAGCTCTCTTTCTCTTGCAGTATTCCAAACATCTATATCTTTTTGAGTCGCTTTTCTGTAAACCTTCTTTACTTCTTCGCTATCTGAAGTTATTTTTCGTTTTTTCATTTGCACTTTTACTAATTCTCCCGCTAAAGACACAATACCTATATCGTGACCTGGAGAACCTTCAACAGCAATGACATCTCCCATAGAGATTATCATTTTCTTGTCTGTATTTTTATAAAAATGCTTTCTTCCGTTTTTAAAACGGACTTCATAAATATTAAATGGTGCTTCACCTGATGGTAAAGTCATATTCGATAACCAATCAAAAACAGCTAGTTTGTTTCCACTTCCGCATGAACCTGTTCCGCAATTCCCATTACTTTTACATCCATTTGGGACACCGTTTTTGCCAGTTGAGCAACTGCTACAACCCATAAATTATATATTTTTTAGTGATTTTTTAAATCTGACAGTATCAGTATCAAAAAATCATCTTTTTAAACATTTGATTTTAAATAGTGTATATTTTACATACCATCTATTAATTAATCAGTAAATATACATATTCTATCAACAATCTAAACTGTGATAAAAAAAAAACACCTTACCAGTGTCTTTAATTTAAAAAATCGTGTTACAAATTATATTTTAATACTTTTTATGGATGAAAAAACCCTCGTATGTTTGGGAGACATATGAGGGTTTAAATTAATCAAACAAATAAATCTAAAACTTTAACTTTTAATATTTTTTGGTATCTAAAAATGAAAACTACTTTACTACTTAACTTCACCTCAAAGATATCTGTATTTGTGCCATTTAATTATCTATTTCGATAATCGACTATCTTTTACAGATCAGTAGTAGTATTTTAAAGATTAACCATAAAGTAATGATTATTAGATAGTTGTATTCATTTCAAAAAAAGAACCCTCATACAATTAGGGTTTGTATGAGGGCTCAATATTAATCAACCGAATAAATCTAAAAACTTAAACCTTTTTTAAGATTTGAAAATGAAAAACTTTTATTACTTAACTACACTTCAAAGGTATTTCTTTATTCGCCTTGACTGTTCCTAATTTCGATATTGAACACCTTATACTGGATAAACTGCATCTCTTTTTCGTTGAACTGTAATTGCTTAAATTATTGAAAACCATTAACTCCATAAAAGAAGAAATCCCTATACAATTAGCATTGTACAAGGATTCAACATTTATCAACCAAATAAATCTAAAAACTTAAAACTTTTCAGGGGATTAATGAAAAGTTATATCTTACTATTAACTACACTTCAAAGGTATTTCTTTATTCATCTTGACTGTTCCTAATTTCGATATTGAACACCTTATACTAGATAAACTGCACGTCTTTTTCGTTGAACTGTAATTACTTAAATTATTGAAAACCATTAACTCCATAAAAGAAGAAATCCCTATACAATTAG
>JAHDDQ010000032.1:30546-35765 GCA_020629275.1 Tenacibaculum sp.
CATCTTGACTGTTCCTAATTTCGATATTGAACACCTTATACTAGATAAACTGCACTTCTTTTTCGTTGAACTGTAATTGCTTTCATACTTTCTGTTTTCATGATCTAACAAAAACTTATTTTCAATTAAATCATGTTGAGAACTAATTTTTTAAGCTAACAACATCTTCCGTTTCTATTTTAGACAGTTCTTTTAATTCTCCTTTTTCATAAAGTGCAGGTAAATCTTCAAGTGCTGTTCCTACTTCTGCTTTATAATTTATGTAATCCTGAAAAATAATTCCATCTATATTCCTTCGATTGTAAGCACTTCTAAAACGAACACCTCCATTATTTACTCTGTAGTTATATGCTAAATAATCGATTGTATTTGTCTTCATATTTACCCAATAATGGAATTCATCATCAAAATCCTTACCTCCGCCTTCTTTTTTGAAGGTTACTTCAATTACGTGGTACTTAATTCCTTTAATTATAGTTTCTCCTTTATATTTCCTATTTACAGCCGTATCATTAAGTTTATATGGAAGTGTAGCAAAATAAATAACTGAATTTAGCGATTCTGAGTATCGTGATTGATCTTTACTTGTTAAGTCTATCTGCTTTCCGTTAATAGTCCTTGTTAGATTACCATTAGTTAACACGTCAATAACTTCTTTATCGTCTTGCTGTTTCTTGACACTATATGTATATGAATTTTCAGTATTGGTAAAACTATATGCTTTTTTTCTGAATACAAACGAATATGATGCTTCACTGTATAATTTTCCTCCATGAGCTTGAATTGCTTTGTTAATTATAACATCAGCTTTAGTTTCCTTTTTCTCAATTATATTTGTACTTTCTTTTATGGGATCTTTTTTATCCTTGACCTTGTTGGTATTACAAGAGATTAATACAATTACTACAGAAAAAAATATGGTATTTAAAAGCGTTTTCATTACTTGCGGTTTTTATTTCTGTAATTAGGTCTGTTTTTTTGCGTCAACTTACAACTATTAGTAATTATTTAAAAGTTTTCAGATGTGTTTTCTATATTAATAACTATATCTTGAAATCTTAATTTTTTCATTTAACTACTTTTTTAAATTAATATATGTTTTTAAGCTTACAAGATATCGTTTCACAATTTTCTTCATGGGTATGGGGAATTCCTTTATTAATTCTTCTTATTGGTGGAGGGTTATTTCTTTTTATATACTCTGGATTGGTTCCGTTTAGATATTTAGGACATGCTGTTAATATTTTACGAGGAAAGTATGACAAACATAATTCTCCAGGAGACTTATCGCATTATGAAGCGCTTTCGTCTGCTATTGCTGCAACTGTTGGTATGGGTAATATTAGTGGTGTAGCTATTGCTATTGCTTCTGGTGGACCTGGTGCTATTTTTTGGATGTGGGTAAGTGCTTTTGTAGGAATGGCTACAAAGTTTTTTACATGTAGTTTATCTATTATGTACAGAGGAAAGGATAATGAAGGTAATGCAACTGGTGGACCGATGTATGTGATTACTGAAGGTTTGGGTAAAAAATGGAAGCCTATAGCTATTTTCTTTTCTATCGCTGGTTTAGTTGGAACGTTACCTGCTTTTCAAGCCAATCAACTTACGCAAACTTTAATAGACGTTTTTCATGTTAATGAAAATAATGAGTTTACTGCTAAATTATTATTAGGAATTACTATTGCAATTATAACTTCATTAGTGATTTTTGGGGGTATACAACGTATTGGAAAAGTGGCTGGGAAATTGGTTCCTATTATGGTGGTTATTTACCTAATTACTGTGCTTACTATTTTAGTACTGAAAGTAAATTTTATTCCAGAAATATTTTCTTTAATTTTTACTGATGCTTTTTCTGGAAAGGCTGTTTTAGGTGGTGCCTTAGGTAGTTTAATTATTACTGGTGTAAAAAGGGCTGCTTTTTCTAATGAAGCAGGAATTGGTACTGCACCAATGATGCACGGAACGGCAAAAACTAAAGAACCTATTCGTGAGGGTTTAGTGGCAATGTTAGGACCTGCAATCGATACATTACTTGTTTGTACCTTAACGGCCTTAGCAATTTTAGCATCTGGTATTTGGAAAAACTTCGATGGTAACGGAATTTCGCTTACACTAACTTCTTTTGATGCTGTTTTACCTTATGGATTAGGGAGCATTATTTTAACTATTTGTGTACTTATTTTTGCTTTTTCAACCTTGTTTACCTATTCTTTTTATGGCTATTCTTGCTTACGTTTTTTAACTAATTCTAAAATTGGCAGTTATTATAATTACTTTTATATCGCTACTATTGTAGTTGCTTCTATTGTAAAGCTTGAATTTGTAATTAGTCTTATTGATAGTGGTTATGCTTTAATGGCAATTCCTACCGTAATTTCGACGTTAATTTTAGCACCAAAAGTTAAGAAAGCTGCGGGGGTTTATTTTCAGAAATTGAAAACAAATCAGTTTTAATTTTACCTTTTAAAATAGAAGACGATACTTTTCCACAGTAATACTATACTTAAAAACAAGATAAACACTGCCCAGATCCAATAATTTCCAAAAGTATTTTCTGCTATGGCTTGTGTGTCCGATATTCGTATGGCTCCGTCTCTTTCAAACTGCTTTGTAAATAAATAATCGAGCTGTAAATATGTACTAAATACACATTGTAAACCTAAGAACAAAATAGTTACTGTTTCTATCTGTCTGTTTTTTAAAAGCATAATTATAATAAATATTACGACAAAAGCACTTAATACAATTATTCCCCAATATGAACGAATCCAAACGATCAGTGAAAGTATTATTACACCTGTTAATACTCTTAAAAGAATTGAAGCATATTTCGTAGATTTTGCTGCACTTATTAATATTGATCCTGCTATTGCTGGTCCTAATAACCCGCCGGCTGCTGTAATGGCTTTTCCTGTATGTATTGGAAACCACTTGTTCGTTAGCGTAAAATACGCAACTCCTCCACCGTTTTCATAAATTTCTAAATATTTGAAATCTCCACCCAATAACAATGCTGTGAGTCCATGTCCCATTTCATGAAACCATGTTCCTAATAATCGAAAAGGATATTGTACTACTACTAAATCGGGTACTTGTAGTACTATAAATATAGCAACTGCTATAATTAAAACGGTATAATCGAGTTGTTTTGAGATAATTTTGTTTTATTATTTATTGGATTCTCTTTTTCATTGCTGAAGCTAATATAGCATTCGTTCCTCCCTTTTCCTCAAGTTTATGAATCACGTTTGAATAGCTTTCTTTGTCTAACTCCTGACTTAGTTTAAATACTGTATCTAATTGCTCTACTTTAATCTCAAAGCCTATTATCTGTGGCATTAATCGATTTATGTATTTTTCTGGAAGATTATCATAGATGGTTGGAGATGTGGTCTTCCCTGCTTCATGTTCTAATGTAAACGTTCTCATTAGTGTTATTAACTGTTCACCTTCAAAATAAGTTAATGTTCCTTGCATATGAACGCTCATATAGTTCCATGTTGAAGCCTTATTAGAGTTACTGTACCAAGATGCGCTTACATAGCCATTTGCTCCTGTAGCAACTGCTAATACATTTCTATTTTCAATAAACGCCTTATAATGATCTGTAGCCTTCATTAAATGCCCTAATAAATATAACTCTTCGCCTCTTTTTTCAATACATATTGGTATTTGTGCGGCCACTGGTTTTCCTTTTGAATCAACTCCAGTAATTAACACAAAAGGGTTTTCCTTTAAAAATTGTAGTATTTTTTTTTCGTCTTCTTCTTTGTAAATAGGTATATCGTACATCGCTTTAAAATTACTATAATTCCTGAAATTATTTATACTATGCGTCATATTAGTTAAAAGTTACATCGCCTCATTCTACGAATTCGTAAATAACGTAATAACCTATTTACTAAAGTATTGTTAATTTTTTTGGTGAAAAATTTATTTTTGTACTTTTACTCAAGAAAAAAAACATTTACTATTCTTTAACACTGAAGAAGAAATTGAAAGGATAGTTTTCTATAAATTACAACAGTATACTTCAGTAACTATTTATATATAGATAGTTACTGAAGTTTTTTTTTACCTAAAACTATTAATAATGAAAACAATTTCTTTTTGGACTATTTTACTGCTAGCCTTTTGTTCTTGTCAATCACCAAAAAAAAATAGTGGTGAAATAATCTACTCCTTGGTTAATAATAATCACACTTTAATTAAAAACCAATTACAAGATGCACCAGAAAAAATAAGAGATTCGCTTTACTCTCATTATACATCTCTATATCAAAAATACGATACTCTTAGGGTAAAAGTTTTTTTTGATACAAAAGAACAAATGACAAAAGAAATAATACTGTCATCAACAAATAAAAAACTATCTGATTATTATGAAAAAACTAAAGTAGTACGATATCGAAAAAATAACACTGATTTGACTTGGATGGAAACATTCGATGGTCGTAGATATAAGATAAAAGAAACTTTAAACCCTCAAAAGCACATTATTCCATATTATGATGGCTTACCTAGAAATTTAAAAAAAACAGACCCTATTCATAAAATATCAACTCAAAAAGGGAAAATAGAGTTTGAAGGTAATTATCCACAACAAACTTCTGGAGAATTTGATGTTTGGTTTGCTGAGGGAGAAAAAATATCAGTTGGGCCTCAAGAGTTTTTTCTCAAAGATCTATTTGTCCTTAAAGCAGTATCTAAAGATAAATCACTAATAATCAAAACTGAAAGTATTGAGTTTAAGACTTTAGAAAAAAATTTATTTAACATTCCAAATGATTTTTATAAGGAAGTAAGTATGGAGGAATATCATAGAATTATGGGTATGTAATAATAGATATGACTATTAGTTATCATGGAATTAAAATATGTAATTATTTATTGTTCTGCTTACTCTTTCTTGTCACCCGAAAGGATTTGGGCGAGAGCTGAGGGATATATCAGAGTTTAACCAAGAAAATAAAAAGTACATTCTTTACACTCTTGATGCTCTCATTAAAAATGTAAAACTTAAAGCTCTTTAGAACAACAAAACCACCTAATTAAAGGTGGTTTTATATTATTATTTACTGTTATTTCTTACTTATATCCGCCACTAGAAAGGATTCTAGCAGTAGCACTTACTCAAACATTCTAGCGCCATCAGGGAGTCGAGTAGACAAGGGGAATTTCACCCCAAGCCTCTCACAGAACCGTACGTGACA
>JAHDDQ010000204.1 GCA_020629275.1 Tenacibaculum sp.
AAAATGATTTTAGAGTTAAAAATAAGAAACTAATTAGAATAATAAGATTATTTGTGTGCTATTAAAAATTAATCAATTCGATAGTAGTAATATTTCACATAAACATAACATATAATTTCAGCTTTACATAAATAGAATAGTATTTTTAAATCTTATTTTTCAGCTAAAGATTTATCATATATGAAGCCTTATAAAAAACTAATAGTATTATTTTTAACTTGCTTATTATTTAGTACTTGTCGAAAGAGTGAACCGAAAAAACTAATAGAAAAACCAGTTCAAAAAGCAAGTAAAAATACTATTCCTAATCCTACAGAAAAAGTTACTTCTTTTAATAAATGGAGAAAAAAACCTAAACCATTAGTAAGCGCACATAGAGGAGGACCCTATAAAGGGTATCCTGAAAATGCAATTGAAACGTTTGCGAACATTGCTAAGTATACACCAGTGGTTATAGAATGCGATATTTCAATGACTAAAGATAGTATTCTTGTTTTAATGCATGATAACAAATTAGATAGAACAACTACAGGAGAAGGATTAGTAAAAGAATCGACCTATAAAGAACTTCAAGAATTGAAGCTAGTAGATAACCTTGGAAACATAACTGCCTTTACAATACCTAAATTAGATGAAGCGCTTGCCTGGGGGAAAGGAAAAGTATTATTTACCCTAGATGTTAAAAGAGGAGTTCCATTTAGTAAAGTTTTAGATTTGGTTGAAGAATACAATGCTGTTGATTATGCAGCAATTATCACCTACAGAATAGAAGATGCTATACAAGTACATAACTTAAATAAGGAAGTTGTAATTTCTGTATCTGCAGGGAGTAAAGAAGCACTAGAACAAATAGAAAAAGCAAAACTTCCCAAGAATAAATTACTTGGTTTTGTTGGCGTTAGGCAACCGAATCAATCTCATTATGAAAATTTAAAACAAGCAGGAATAAAAACAATTCTAGGAACTCTTGGGAATTTAGATAAGAGCGCTCAAGCAAAAGGAAACGACGATATATACGTAACTTACATTAAAAATGGCGCTAATATCTTAGCTACAGATAGGCCTTTAGAAGTTGGAAAAGTATTAAAGAAGATTAAAGACAAATCTTAGTAAGGTTATAGTTTTACAGTAAAAGAATAAAACCACATGCTTTAAACATGTGGTTTTATTTTTTATTTATTAGTGGCAATCCACTTATCTATTTTACTTTCTAAAAGTGCTAAAGGAATACAACCAGTTTCTAGTACTTGGTTATGAAATTCACGAATGTCAAACTTAGCTCCTAAAGCTTGTTTTGCTTTAGCTCTTAATTCTCTGATTTTTAACTGTCCAATTTTGTACGATAATGCCTGCCCAGGATTAGCCATATAACGTTCGATTTCAGAAATAATACTAGCTTCACTTTCAGCTTCATTATCTAATGAGTATTGAATAGCTTTTTCACGGCTCCATCCTTTTGCATGCATTCCAGTATCTACAACTAAACGTATAGCTCTATGCATTTCCATCCCTAACATTCCGAAGTACTGATAAGGATCTGTATATAAACCTAACTCTTTACCTAAGTTTTCTGTGTACAAAGCCCAGCCTTCACCATATGCACTGTACCACAATGTTTTTCTAAAATCTGGTAATTCTTTGTTTTCTTGAGTTAAAGAAATTTGATAATGATGACCAGGAATTGCTTCGTGCAGAAATAAAGCTTCATCAGAGAATACATTATATTTTGACGCATCTGGAATAGGCGTATAAAATACACCAGGACGTGTACCATCTAATGATCCTGGATTATATTCTGCACTAGCAGAAGCTTCTCTAAATTTTTCAGTTTGTTTAACAATAAAAGGAGTTTTTGGTTTATTACCAAACAACTTTTCTAGTTGTGGTTTCATCTTATCATGTATAGCGTTGAAATTTTTTATAATTTCTTCGGGCTTCGTATACGGCATTAACTCTTTATTATTTCTAACAAAATTGAAAAATGCTTTCAAATCTCCCTCAAACCCTACTTGTTGTTTAACTTTATCCATTTCAGATAAAATTCTCGCAACTTCTTTTAATCCTAACTGATGAATTTCATCAGCTGTCATATTAGTAGTTGTATAATTTTTAATAGCGTGCTTGTAATACGCTTCTCCTTCTGGAATTGCAGAAATTCCACTACTTTCTAAACCAGCTTTTAAATAATCTGTAGCTAAAAAACTAGCCATAGCTTTAAAAGAAGGAATAAGTTTTTTAGTTAATATTTTGGTATATGCTTTTGTTAATTGATCTTGATCTTCTGTAGAAAATTTTTCAGGGAAATTTTTAACAGGAGCGTAAAATAAATGATCTTTAACAGGAGTTTCTGCTAAAGTTGTAAATTGAGGTATTACCTTTTTGATTAACGATTTAGGTAAAACATACCCTTGCTTAATTCCTTGTGCCATTCTTTTTCTAGCAAACTGTAACCAAACATTATATTTATCTAATCTACTTAGCCAATTTTCATAGTCTTTCACAGTTTTAAAAGGTTGCGCACTGCTTCCACTAGCTAACTGTCCCATGGTCAAATTAACGGTCCACATTTGATTAATAGGAAGTAGCATATCATTTTTAAAACTATTTTGAGATAAAGCCATATCACAGTCCCAAGCCAAAACGGCCTTACTCATTTGTTGACTTTCAGAAAGTTCGTTATTAGAAAACTCAGCTAATTTTGCTTTGTAATTTGTGAAGAAGTCTTTAGTCTTTAAACTATACGCATCAGAAAGTGTATTTGGAAATAAATCATTAAACCTATTATCACCAGCATATGTTGCGTTTATAGGATTTAATTGTAGTTTACCTTCGTTATATTCTTTTAATAATGTATCGAATTGCTGATTAGGTTGTTGTGTTACTACTTCTTTTTTTGTTTCCTCTTTACAGGAAATTAATAGCAAAGAAATAGTGAATAATGATAAGATTACTTTTTTCATTATAAATTATTTATGTTGATCAACAAATATATTGAAAGAATATGAATCTTACTTATTATGACTTTGCTTTACGATTCACATATACGCTATAAGAAGAAATAACTTCATTATTAATTTTTACATGTATATCATACGTTTTCTCTTTGGTAATTATAGTATTAAACTTTAAAATACCTTTTTCATAGGATAAGTTATTTGTTTTAAGCTCCACTTCCTTATTATTTTCATTGTAATAAACTAACGAAATCTTATTAATATTAATTTTTTGAGTTGTTTTAAATGTAAAAGAGATAGGCGTTTTTTCAGTTACTTTCATATATAATTTCTTTGGTTCAATAGGCATAATCCCATACTCAAAAGTTACATCATAAATTATAGGCGTTGAAATGAAAGATTCTTTACTTTGCTTTATACCAAGTAACCATTTTTTATTTAAAGGATGATGGTTTTTAGCAAATAGGCTAGGTACAGTTAAAAAATAACCATTGTTAAAATCTCTCAAAAAAGTATAATCTGTGTCTATAAATCCACTGGACCATGTAGGGTCACATAAATACCATTTATTGTCTAGTTTAACAGCGTTCCAGGTATGATTAGGGAATTCTAATGTATCAACGTTAGTATTACTATTTCTGGCATAACCATTAATCATTACACATTCAATATTAGCAATAAAAGCCATTTGTTCAATTAAGTATGCATAACCAGTACACACAGTTTTTTTATGATTTAATAAACGGTTAAACACTTTTTTTCTGTATGAATTTTGCCATTTGTAAAAAGCAGTTGAATCGTTTTGAAGTTTTCTTCTTTTAGTTTTAATTTTTCGGAATGTATGGTAATCATTTTTGATATTATGACATACCCAATAATAAATTGCTCTGAATTTTTCTACATCCGACTTAAGTTTGAAGGTTAGTTTATGAGTTAATAAAGGGAGATTATTTATGGGTTCTCCTGCATATAGTTTAGCTGTATTCTCTGCTAAAGTAAAATCGATATGTTTAAAATCAGTTATCTGTGCGCCTAACTTTACCACTGTTAACATAATTAATACAATAATTTTCTTTTTCATAACGCTCTTTCTTTACTTTTTCCAGAATTTCTTTTTTGATTTGAAGATTCTTTTGACACTTACTTCACCCAAAAAATTACAACCTAAACTATCGATATTTACTTTAATATCAACTTTTGAAGAATCATTTTCATTTTTAAGAGTAATCTTCTGAGTATTCATACCTACAAAACTAAAAATCAATACATCTCCTTTTTTTAGGTGGCGAGGGAATTCAAAATAACCATCGAAATCTGTTTCAGTGCTAATTGTGGTCC
>JAHDDQ010000205.1 GCA_020629275.1 Tenacibaculum sp.
ACCAAGTACAGCAGATATAGAAATCACCAAGAAGTTAAAAATAGCAGCAGAATTTCTGGATATGTCAGTATTAGATCACTTGATAATCACTAGAGATAGATATTATTCTTTTGCTGATTCGGGGAAGATGTAAATTTAAGAGGGGAGATATTTAGATCTACCCCTCTTAATTACCATTACTAAGATTAAATGAAATCTACTATAATCACCAGATCATCCTTCAATTTTAAATATTCGTAAGAAATAAGATAACGAAAAACAGTTGACATCATAGGTATATATTTACCTTTTGGAATAATGATAACTTTAGCTTCATACTTCGATTGTAAATCCAATTTTGAACGGAGACGAACAACTAAGTTACCTTCAAGAGTGATTCTTGAATCTTCGATATGTTTGATTCTCAAAATTTCTGGTTCAATAGCTTCCTCAAAGCGATGAATACTACTCATTATTAAATCCTGTTCGTCTTCTGTGCAATTTTTGTCTAATATTTCTTGTACTATTTCATCAATTATTTTTTCAGTAGCCCCTCCTTCGGCATTCAGCTCATATACTTTAAGACATTCATGATGAACTTTATCAGGAAATAAATCCATGGCTATTCCTAGAATAGTGTAGCATTTAGATTCAATTAATTCATCTGAAAAATTACTAATTAAAAACATGTTATTTATGTTTAAATAGAAATCCACCCTCAATAGTTGTGGACTTCTATTGATTAAAAAAAATTAAAAGTTAAAATTAATGGGTAACTGAATGTCAGGAATAAGATTTATTATTCTGCATCACTACAAAAAATCAAATTTTTATTCAGTTACATTTTGGACATTTCTTACACTCAACTATCAGTTAGATGTATTGTTTGACCGAGTAATAAGAGATAATATTTGTTGAACTTTCCGTTCTTGGAGAAAAACAATATAGCCATGGCTACGTCTTTTTATCTCAACTTTTATGTTTGGAGATACCAATCTTTTACGGAAGTTTTTACTGTTGAGTCTATTAAAACCACTTTCTTTACAGTATTCACTGTATTTTTCATACAGCGATTTAAGATTGATATGGTTAACGCTAGACTTTTCTAAATTACTGTCATCTAGGAACAGATGTACTGTATCAGCATCGTGTTTATATCGTTCTAACTCTTTTTCAACTGAGGCTGATTTGGTAAATGCTTTTTGCGTAAGAATACGATTAAGCCCTTCTAACACCCAATTAAAAATTCCACTTAACTCACTATCAATTATCTTTTGAGACAGTTCCTTATCTTGCTTTTCTGGAGGAATAGTCTGATTAAATGGTACAATAAGAAACCTTCTAAAAAAGGCATTTGTGTGTTCCACACTTCTAGGAAGTTGATTACAATTAAATATCAACCGTCCATACCTACGCATAATAAAAGGCTGTCCGTATGGTAATCTTGCTTCAACAGGTTCGGCACTAACAAGTTGTTTGAACACATTAGTATCAAGTTTACCAGATAACTCACTAGCATAATTAACTAATGTATTCGACAATTTAGCCCGATTGTATCCATTAGCTTGAGTTAATGACTGTAGTGAATAATTTGTGACGTTTACGTTCCCAAGTAAAGCTGTTACAATCTCAAAAAAAACACTCTTTCCATTAGCCCCAGAACCATAAAGTAATAAGGTTTTTTCAAGCTTTAAATGAGGTGTAAAGACATAAGCTAGAAACTCTGCTAAAATCATTTGACAATCACGATCTGCTAATACTTCATCGAGATATTGCTGAAACATTGGTGCTTTAGTCGTAGGATTATATTCAAAGGGTAATAGGTATTTCAAAAAATCATCTTGATTAAACCTTGTCAAACGACCACCACTCGCATCAATCCTATAAGTTCCGTTAGATAGATTAATTACTACTTCCGTGTTTTCTGCATTAGGATTCGGGAGAGATGCCGTCGAACAAAATTGTTTCAATAAACCATCTCTAAACATATAATATTGTGCATCATATTTATCCGCCCCCATTTTTTCAGCAGCTTTTCCAAGAAAAGTTTCTAATTCTTCTTTTTCTAATAGTTGCCAGTATGAACCATTATATAAATAGAAGAAATCATCTTTCCGACAAATACCCCAGTTATTAACCTTCGCTATATTCAAAATTTCATCAATGATAGTTACTAAATAATGCTTCTTCCCTAAATTAAATGATGACATTCGCTTTTGCAAAGTCGCTATTTTAGCAGAATCTTTCTCTGTCAATAATTTTTCTTTTAGCTCAAGATATTCAGGATAGACTTTCTCTTTGAAATCAATCGATTTTATTGAGTCAAGCAACTTCAAAAGAAGTTCATTATTCAACTTGATTTCTTTTTTTGTAACAGGAAGCCCTTCACTTTGTGGATCCTCGGTGTTAAGAATTTCATTATTTTCTTCCATCTAATTTCTTTTTACGTTGTGATTTACGAAATATTAAAAACTCCTCTTCTCTCTCATTCAAAATCGTTTCAATCCTACCAATACCTTTGTTCGTAAGTTTTGTAACATCTGCATGTATACCATATCTAGTTGCATAAAAACCCTCTTTTAACAGTTCGTCATTAGGTGAATTATTGTCATTCAAATCCCCTATATAGCGGAGAAATTCAAATAAAATATTCCTCCCAAATCCTCTGTTTAGTCGTTTTGCTGCTATGCGCATAGAAAAAACTAATAGAGGTCGTTTTGATAAAAATTGTCCTTCTTTCAATTCATTTAGTCCCATTATCTACATAGTTTTGAGTTAAAAAATCTACAATATCTTTGTACTTGTAATAAATTTTATTCCCAAATTGGCTAAACGGTAGCTGTCTAGACCGTCTATAGTTTTGTATAGTCGATTTAGAAATATTCAGTAATTCCATGGCTTCATTTTCTATAAGCCATTCTTTCTGCAATTTATCCCGTAATAGGGTTTGCACATTTGAAGTAATCTCTCTAATTACTTCCTTTTTACAATTATCGAGGTCTTGCCTCTCGACTAGATTCACTTGCATTATAAATGCGTTTAAAAATTAATAAAAAAGATTATTCGTTGATCAGACGAGTACATCATACAAGCAATTAAGCCCATATAGTGGCTTTTAAAAGCAATGCAAATATGAGGACAATTTGAAAGGAAAGAAAGTAAGCCAGGTAAGTCTAAAGGTAAGTAAATGACTTACCTTTTATAGTTGAAGGGAATCAAAGAGTGAATCTATTTTTGCTTTTTCTTTTGGTTTAGGTGCATCTCCTGAATTGAATTTAGATATAGGAGATTCAAAATCACTTTTTTTCTTTTGGTTATTTTTGCTGTCAGTAATCACGAATAATCTTTTATTAAAAATATCCTGATATATAAAACCAAAGTGTAAACCCATTTTATAAAAAATGTAAGCTGCCTGTTTTACTTGACAGCCAAATTTAATCTTGAGATTTTTATCTTTACGAGGGTTCAAAAAAGCTTCTACAAATTTTTCCTTAAATGTAGGTTCTATAATAAAATTAACACCAGATAATTTAAACTCATATATTTTAGAAAGAGACGCTCTATTGCTAGGGGTATTTTCTATACGCAAAGGATTGTTGATATTATTTTTAATATGGAAGATAGCTTCTATACTAGGATGAAGATTATCAGGAAACTTAGTAATATGAAAGCCGTAATTCGCTTTTAAATATATGATAAAATTAATGATTTCTTCGCTTATTGAGGGATATTTAGACCAAATAAGGTTTTGTAGTTTTAAGTATTGAATATTTAATTTATCAAGTAAGGCTTGAAAATAAACACTAGTTTCATTTCTTTTTCCGAATAGTTCCTTAACTTCTTTTTCAATATTCTTTTTTAAGACATCAACTTTTCTTCCAATAATATTTGTTATATGTCTATCTAATGAATAGATACCATCTACAATTCCCTCGTTTGGAGAATAATAAGCATTTTTGATTATATATTGTTCATTATTTTCATCATATTCATCGGTTTGTGAATAAGTATAGCTCCCAGATTTGGCACTCTTTTCAAGTTTAGCCATGTAATGAAAATCTTTTCTAAAAAATTCCAGACCTTCATTATTAATATGTTTTTCCAAGTATTCAAATAATCCCATACCCTTACAACTGATTCCACGCGTCTATCGCTGCGTCTTTCTGCTTATCTAATATCTTGGCATATATTTGAGTTTCTCGTAAATTTTTATGCCCCATCAATTTACTAACCACTTGAATCGGTATGCCTAGGTCTAAACTCAATGTTCCAAATGTATGACGGGCGCAGTGCATTGATATTTTTTTC
>JAHDDQ010000033.1:0-13270 GCA_020629275.1 Tenacibaculum sp.
TGTATTCAATGCTATAGCTATAGATTTTTGAGTTGTTTTAGTTTTATTTAATTCTGTACTTAATTTTTTCATTTTGTGTATATTTGCGTGGTAAATACCTTGCAAATATATTCACATTTTGTAAATAATACAAGTTAAAGTTTACATTTTGTAAATTAAATTTTAAAAAAATAAAAGTGGATTTCGATAAATCTCAAATATTAGACGATATAAAAAAGTACTTAAAGATCACTACTGATGCTGATTTTGCAGACTTTCTTGGCATCAAGCGTTCTAGGCTCGCAAATTGGAAATCCAGAAACACTTACGACCCTGAATTATTGTACACAAAATGTAACTTTCTAAATGCGGAAATTTTATTAACAGGTAAAGGAGATTTAGTAAAGGCGAAAAATACAGAAAATGTCACTCTTTCAAAGAGTGACAAAAAGAGTGACAAAAAGAATGAAAAACAAAAAATACAGAAAATGTCACTAATTAACGGATCGACTGAGGACGTATTAATATCATTACTTTCAGAAAAAGTATTCAAAAATATATATGAAAAGTTAAAGGAATTAGAAGCAATTGATCACGAAGAAAGGATTGATAAACTAGAAGATGTTGTTGGTAAACTAGTTCTTTTAAGTGATGAATATTCTATTGATCACTCTATCGAACATAGTGACGAGAAATCAATAAAAAACGAGCCTTAAACATTGTTTAAAGCTCGTTTAATATATATTCAATAATATTAACAAAGGTTTTTTCTGCTTTATTTAGTTTTTTATCTGATTCCTTCAGTAGGCTCTTTTTAATGACATCAGAGTCCTTCTTAGAAAGATCATTCTGAGTTTTTTTAAAATTTAATATTTCGTCAAACAGCTTTTTACCCACCTTAATACCCTATCTACCTTTTAATTACTCTGTTTTCTCTTTAGTTTTAAATAATAAATTATAACAAAAATCAAAGCTAAAAAATTAACTAAAACCTTGATATTTATTGTATTAAAAGATGTTTTTCTACTATCTGTTATATATATTAAAAGTTGATATGCTCCCATGAAAATGGGAGCTAATATTGCTAATCTATATATTTTTCCTTTTGATCGAATGAATGAAAAAACCCAACCAGATATACCAAAAATGAACAACGAAATTATATAAAGCATTGTTCTACCTGATTTGAAACCAAATGAAGGTTTTATTTTCCTTACAAAATCAAAATCATGTAAATAAGGTAAAAATGAAATCAGTATTATTATAAATACAGCAACTATATTATATTTCTTCGTCGTCGATCTCTCCTTTGTCAATTTGTGAAGTTGAATATTCTGTTTGGTTTGATTGTTCGGATCTTTCTTCAATTAATTTCTCATTTGTTTCTGTACAAGATGTTAAACTATTCAATACTAACATTAATGTACTAGCTATTACTATTTTTTTTAAAGTCTTCATAATTTGTGTTTTAAGTTTAAAATTAACCACAAATTTAATGAATACTTAGCATCCCTAAGGATTCGACTTCATCAAGTTGCTAAATTATATCAACTATTAGACTTATACAAAATTACAAGCTTTACAAACACCCTGAATTTCATCTAAGGGTTTACCCTGAGACGCCTAAGGGTAAACCCTTAGACAGAAAAGCGTTACTACTTGTGTTACAGTGTTTTAATTATTTAGGGAAATTTTTAGCAATTTAATTAACATAACAATGCGCAACTAATGTACATTTTTTCAACGTCTATGCGCAAAAAATATTGTTAATGTTTAAAAGGGTGGGAAGAAAAACAACTAAAATGAACATGAAATGCGCAAAATTATAGCTTTATCTCTGTATTTTTGGTTTTGCTGTTAATATTTAGAAATGAGGCTACAAAGAAACAAATTAAATTTTCGTTCGATTCGACAGTAAAAAATTCAGAAGTTTATGTAGATAGAGACTTGTTTGATAATGTATTATTTAATCTTTTATCTAATGCATTTAAGTTTACCCCTAATAAAGGTGAGATTTCTATCCGTTTAGATGAAAATCTTGATTCTATTGAAATTAAAGTAAAAGATTCAGGAATTGGAATTTTATCAAATGAAAAGGAGAAGATTTTTTCGCAATTTTTTCAAGGTACTAATAACAAGCAAGTAAGTTCAGGTGTGGGTTTGTATCTAACTAAAGAATATATTAAGTTACACAATGGAACTGTTAGTGTTTTTTCTGAAAAAGATAAAGGATCAGAATTTATTATAAACATTCCAAAAGGGAATAAACATCTTAAGCAAGATGAAATTATTATTACAGAAGAAATACCGGTACAAGATGAAATAGTTGAAGTAGTAGACAATCAGATAAATACTACAGCAATTAAAAGTGAAGCTAGAGAAACTGTGTTAATTATAGAAGATAACTCAGACCTTAGAGAATATTTAGTAAAAAAGCTATCTAAAATTTACAATACTTATTCATCCGACGGTATTGATGCGCTTGATCAGATTATAAATATCATCCCAGATGTTATTATTAGTGATGTAAGTCTGCCCATAAAAGATGGTTTTGAAATCTGCGAGATTGTAAAAGAAGATGAAAAAACATCCCATATTCCAGTCATAATACTAACCGCTTTAAATACAGACGAATACCATATTAAAGGGCTTAAGGTTGGGGTAGATTTATTCTTAACTAAACCTTTTAATTTATCAGTACTTATACAATCTATAGAAACAGTATTATACAACAGAAAAAAAATACAAGAATTTTATAAGGGTAATGATGAGAAAAAAAAGCATGTACTTGAAAGTAAAGGAGCTACCAAGGAAGCCGCTTTTTTGAATAAAATTAATAGGCTAATAGATCAAAATATAGACAACTCGTCATTTACAGTTGAAGTATTAGCTGAGGAATTAAATATCTCAAGAGTACAATTGTATAGAAAAATAAAAGCAATATTAGGTATTACAATTAGTGACTATATACAGAATGTAAGATTAGAAAAAGGAAAACAAATGTTAGTTAGTAATACAGATTTAACAATAGCTGATATTGCTTACTCTGTTGGGTTTTCATCTCCAAACTATTTTTCTACAGCATTTAAAAATAAGTTCGGTACCACACCTAAAAAATTTAAAAAAACACAATAGATGTTTTCTAATTATTTATATGATTAAAAGTGAATCAATTCTATAATTAGAAGTAACATTTTTGTAATTTAATAGCTTATAATTTTGTTTTTCAGTATTTTATATTGTTTTTTAAACGTGTAACATTATTGAAGTATTAGAGTAGGGTTAAGTAGTTAATTTTGTAATATAATCTTTCTTTGAATTTACACAGGAATGAAATGAAAATAATTGGGGGATTGTTTTTACAAGTTTTATTCAAAGAGAAAAGAGAGATCGGAGAGCGCAGAATTTTCTGCGCTCTTTCATTTTTTAGTCCTAATATAATTCAAAAACACTTATAGAATTAAGATACAACTAATATTTTATGGTTAGTTGATCTACCATTAACAATAGGTAGATGATAGCCTAATCTTCTATTACTTTATTTCATGTACTAAAACGGTAAATATTAATATAGCTTTTTGCATTCAGAGTCTGATTTTTCACCTTAACAAAGTATTTGTAGTTAAAAGTGAAAAACTTCTAAGATGTTTAATTTCAATCATTAATAAATACTATACAAGAAGTCCTTTACAACTCAATACACAAAAAGCAATCAGATTAACATTACATATCAAGTTTATAATTCTCATCAAATTGATCTTAGTTTACATCTTTAGATGAATTTTAATATATATTAGATATAATCATGTTTGGATTTGGTTTAATTTCAAGAAGAGTCAAGAAAATTTGCTAAAATTATCCTATTAGATAAAGAGAAACTAGATTATCAGGTAAATTTGTAACACTATCAACGCTAGAATTTAGTGCATGGTAATCAGAGGGATAGACTATGAAGCATGTTGCTAGAAGAGTATTGTACTAAAGCCATATGTAAAATTATAAATAACCTACTTTATTAACTAAGCTTAATAAGAATTAAAGATTCAAGAGAAATCACTTCATAAAAATATAGATAGAATTAAAAGCATAATTATGATCATTATCTTAAGTTTTTCTTTTTGTAGGAACATATGTTATGCATCATTTTTTGAGAGAGATAAACACACTACCTTATCTAAATAAAGATATTGTTATTGGAGATAGACTCATAAAGAATGATCCGTTTATGATCTTTAAAAATTTATATAGATTTTACCAGAAAAAGTATGGACAAAGAAAAAGTATTGGTTGGAACAGAGTTCAATTAATGACTTTTCTATTCTTAAGTCATCTATTTCAGCGAGTTTATAATTTATTACTGTAATCTGATCATTTTGTATAAAGAAAAAAAATTCATCAATAACAATAATAAGAAATAATTTAGAAGGGGAAATTTAAGTGTTTATTATCATAATTAAGGCAGGTTATTTATCGAATGAAAAGTAAAATAACTGCTAATTTTGTAGTCAAAAAAATCTTAAAAGACTGTTCTTTTAGTATGTGAAATTGAATAAAAGTGTTCATTAAGGAGTGTGAATTTTAGATTTTAAATAAAATAAGTAATTTATTTAAAATTAACTCCTTGATTCTTTTTTTAGCTAATTTTTAGATAAAAAAGTAAAGCTTTTTGACATGAAAATGGAGTAGAAAATCTTTATACACTAATTTTTTAACAGAATTACTTTTTCTTGTTGTTGATGATTTGATAATTACAGAAGTTTATTTTATTAATAATTAAATTTAAACACGATTGTTTTAAGAATAATGTTTTTTTTAAGAAATTACTTTGTGTATTCCACTTTTTTTTATTAACATTATCTTAACATTTAATTTTTATACAGGACACTATTTTTCTCTAGTATTGTATTGAAACTTAAAATTATACTAACAGTATAACATCATTATTACCAAATAATTATGCTCATGTGACTGGGAATGGCGAAGCCATATCTACTCACAAACAATCAACCACTTTTTTAAAAAGCCAAACTATGGATTATACTAACGGATGGCATGTCCTATATGTCAAATCTCGTTGGGAAAGAAGGGTCTATGAATCTTTAAAAGAAATTGGATTAGAGTCTTTTTTACCACAAATGCAAACCATCAAGCAATGGAGCGATAGAAAAAAAACAGTATTACAACCTTTATTTCCTTCTTACGTATTTACCCATTTGAAGTCCCTGAAAGAATTCCACAAAGCTTTATCTATAAACGGAGTATGTTGTTACGTTCGTTTTGGAAATAAATACGCTAGAGTAACGGAAAAAGAAATTGAAAAAATGAAGTTTTTAGCGAGTTCAAAAAATTTGGAGGTAATGGACTCGGAAAAAGCGTTTCCAAAGGTTGGAGAAACAAAAAAAATCGCTACTGGCCCATTGAGTAATTTTGAATGTAAAGTGTTAAAGGTTAACAATCAAAGTAAGGTAATCGTAAGAATAGATTCTTTGAAACAAAATTTCATTGTTACTGTACCTGCAAACTATTTATGTGAAGTTGCAGAAGTAGTATAACTTTTAATGTAGTTTTTATCCCTATTAAATCAGAGTTGTATTGCGTAACTCAAAAATTAAATTACCACGCAATTGTATTGTAGAAAATCTAAAAAAAAGTTTTAACTCCTTGTAAGTAATAAATAAAGTTTTCTGAAATAGAGTTAGTAAATTACTTAAAGAATATAAAATCGTACTCAGAATATCTCAATAAATCAAGCACAATCTAATAAGAGGTTTGGAATTATCAGTCTCAACCAAATATAATAGTTCCAGACTTCTTATAAATTGTTGAAAAAGTATATCAAATCAATATAGATTACAAGCTAAATCAAGAAAAACAGCACTAAATTTCTTATAATATATGAGAGGTATTAGTGTGCTTTTCACGTCTTTACTTGAGTAAAGAACTCAATTACAAGTAACTTTGAAGATCTTCTTAAACTGTGTCAGTTCCACTATTTTAAGTTTTTGATTTTATCTAATATGTTTTTAATCAAAAAAATTAATCTAAAAGCTGTCAGTTTTAATAACGCCTTGTTTTATTTGAAGTTTATGAATTTTAATTAAAGTTTATAGGTTAAAAGTATTGAATACAATAAGCGTGTAGTAGCAAAAAATCATATCTAAGGATACAGATTGAATAAATAAGAATAGAACAAAATCATAGGTTTTGTGTATAGCAATAATACCTCCGAAGTTACACTAAATAATTATGATTATTCTAAATACAACATTACAAATATCAATTAATTTAAATTACTTCTTTTGATTACTAGTACAGTAATTTAAATTTTTGATTGTATAAAATCATATCAAATAATCAAATTAAATTTTTAGAAAATGAAAGAAATAACACACCAATTTTCGAAATTTCATTTATCGGAATCTTCGAATATAGTTAGTGATAGTGTTCCTGGAGAACGTTCAAAAGAACTTTTGGATTTACAAAAGGAAATTGAAGGTGCAGTAGTATCATACCCAAGAAGTATGCCTTTTGCAATAAAAAGAGCAAAAGGAGCAATTATTGAAGATGTGGACGGAAATCAATATATCGATTTTTTTGCAGGCTGTGGAGTATTAAATGTAGGTCATTGTAACGAAGAAGTACTTTCATATGTAAAGAAACAGCAAGATCAATTAATCCATGCATTAGATTTTCCAACAGAAAATAAATTAAGTGCCATACAAAAAATAATAAAAAACCTTCCTAAGGCAGTACAAAACGATTACAAAGTAAGTTTTGGTGGTCCAACAGGTTCAGATGCAGTTGAAGCGGCAATAAAGTTAGCGAAAATGAAGACAGGAAGAGATGGTATTATTTCTTTCTCAGGAGGTTATCATGGAATGACAGCGGGAGCTTTAGCAGTAACTGCAGATACGGCATTTAGAAGAACGTTAACATCACTAATTCCAAACGTGCATTTTACGCCTTTTAGTTATCAGTACAGATGTCCGTCTAGCGACGACGAACTGGCATGTAAAAATTATGCAATAGATCGATTAAAATTCTTATTAGAGAATAAGCATTCAGGAATTGCAAAGCCAGCAGCCATTATTGTAGAATCAATTCAAGGTGAAGGAGGAAATATTCCACCAGTAGCAGGATTCTTAAGTGAAGTAGTGGAGGTTGCACATAGAAATGATGTATTAGTAATTTTTGATGAAATCCAATGTGGGTTCTTCAGAACAGGAGAGTTTTTAGCATGTATGAACTATGGTGTAATGCCAGACATCGTTACATTGTCTAAAGGACTTGGAGGCGTAGGTTTTCCAATATCTGCTTTGGTTTATAAGAAAGAGATTGAAGCTTGGGGGCCAGGAGCACATATCGGTACGTTTAGAGCAAACCAAGTAAGTTTAGCTGCAGCAAATGGAGCATTTGATTTCATAGAAAAATATGATGTGAAATCTCACACAAAGGAAATGGGTGCTTACTTAATGGATGGTTTAATTAAGCTTTCTGACAAACACGCTTTCATTGGAGATGTTAGAGGTAAAGGATTAATGATAGGTGTAGAAATTGTAAAAGACAGACAAACTAAAGAACCTTATCCTGAATTTGTGAAAGAATTAAGAGCTCACTGTTTACAAAAAGGACTTTTATTTGAGGTAGGAGGACACTATAATAATGTACTTCGTGTAATTCCACCGTTAACAATTACACCAGAGATTGTTGATAATGCATTGTCTATAATCGATCAATGTTTTGAAGAAGTAGTATCTAAACATCAGGCAGAAGAAGCTAACACGTTACTTGAAGCGTTTTAAACTTCTATAAAAGAAAAGTGAAGTAGTAATTATATACAGTACAACCCGAATTTTCAGAATTTGAAATTCGGGTTGTTTAAAGTAGTATTGTTTAAAGAATGCAAAAACTTTCTATAAATAGTAATAAACTATAAAAAATAGAAAAAAGTCCCTACAAGAAATCAGAGTAATAAATCCGATAGTTTCATGAAAACAGTAAAAGTACTTTACATACAAAATAAAAGTCCGTTTTCAAATGATTTATGGCAAAGTTGTTTATCTCAAATTCCAAAAGATCAGCAAAAAAAAGTAAATAAATTTCGATTTCAAAAAGATAAGCAAGCTAGCCTATTAGGCAAGTTATTACTAAAAAGGGTATTCAATACTTTTTTAACAAATACATCCCTCGAAGATATCCAATATACAAAATATCAAAAGCCATATATAGATCAAGATTTTACATTCAATATTTCGCACTCTAAAGATTATGTGGTTCTAGCCTATTCATTAAATGAAATGAGTTTAGGAATTGATATAGAAGAAGTAAATACAAAAGCACGACTTGAGGATTTTTATTCCATTTTAACTTTAGAAGAGAGAAATAAGGTTAACGTATCTAACGACCCTCATCAATCTTTTTATGATATATGGACACTAAAAGAAGCAGTATGTAAAGCAGATGGAAGAGGTTTAAGTCTTCCATTAACTGATATTCAAATCAGAGAAGCTTGTGCTATAACTCAGCAAAATAAATGGTTTTATAAAGCAATAGATGTAGCCCCAAGTTATAAATGTCATGTAACGTCTAACCAAGTTTTTGAAATTGTAAGTACAGCAGTTTCTGTAGAAGAGTTACATGAGAAAAGTATATTAAATAAAGAATTAATTATAGACTAAAACTACATGAGGAAATGTGGATAATATTGTGTTTAAAAATCATCTAACAAATATTAGCAATCATTTTTTCGAACATACATATTATCAATGGAAAATACGCTTGATAATATAAAAGTTTTTAGAGCAAAACATAGTATAAGACATTATAAAGCAATTAGAGTTATGGAAATTTTAAAATTTGGAGGAAGTTCGGTGAGTTCTAAAGTTTCTTTAGAAAACATGCTACAAATAGTTAGAGGTTACAACTTAGAAGGAGAACCATTAATCATTGTAGTTTCAGCATTGAAAGGAGTAACCAACCATCTAGTAAATCTAGCAGAAGCACTTAAAAAGAAAGACAAAAGTTACAATAAAACGATTAATATTATTTCAGAGAAACACCAAGAATTTATTCATACTATTTTTGATGAAGTTCCTCTGAAATTGAAAAAGGGTTTAAAAAAACAAGAAGAAAATCTACGAGAAACAGCAAGTACGTTAATTAAAAAAGAGATTTTAGGTTCTAAAGATTATGACATAATTGTAAGCTTTGGAGAACTATTTTCTGCACAAATCATTGCTGCGTTTTTAAATAAAAATGGATTAGATTTTTCATTTAAAGATGCAAGAGAATTAATTATAACAGATACCAGTTTTTCAAATGCGAAAATAGATTGGGATTTAACAACATCTGTAGTAACATCATTTTTTGCAAGAAATAAATCAAGTTATGTAGTTACAGGTTTTATAGCGCGTTCAATTTATGGTGATACAACAACATTAGGACGTGGAGGTTCAGATTATACAGCAACTATTTTAGCCGCTGTATTAAAAGCTAAAAAGGTTACTAAATGGACCGATGTTTATGGTATTATGACTGCAGATCCAAATAAAGTTATAGAGGCATGTTCACTTGAAAATATTACGTTTTCAGAACTTAAAAATATGTCGAAATTTGGCTCCAATGTTTTGGTTCATCCAGAATCTATAGATGAATTATCAAAACATAATATTCCTTTTTTAATCAGAAATACGTTTGATTGTAATTTTAAAGGAACACAGGTAATCAATAAAGAAGACGACTGTTCACAGAAGGCGTTATCAGCACATCAATCTTGTAGTATTGTCAGCTTCAATAAAGGATTAGATCTGCCAAGAATTATGATCAAAGAAATTATTGATAAAAATTACTTATTCTTTAGAATTAAAACATTTAAGAACGATGATCGTTCGTATTACATAGTTGCAAACGATTGTATTACTTTTTTTAAAGAAAATTTTAGCGCATCAATTCCTGAAACAAGTGCTAGTTTTTCAAATTTCAAGAGTGCTGAAGTTATTGATGATAATATAGTTTTGATTACGGTAACTAATCAGAAGATGAATAAAAAGGAACAGTTAGAAAAGATTAAAAAAATCTTGAATACAGATGAGATTAAGATTTTAGGATATAGATTATTCTTTAATTCTATTTCTTTTATTCTAGATAAAAAAGATTTTAAGAAAGCCTTGATTATGTTACACGGTGAGGTTACTAATGACAAAGTACTTTCTGTCGAAGAATTAGTTGAAGAGGCCGGATTATAAATATCATCCTTTATAAAAGTAATTCGTTTAAGAATTAAAAAAAATACTTTGTAATAAGTAACTACTTTAACATAAAATACACACTACAACGAGTCTAGTTTTAAACTAGGCTCGTTTTTTTTATTCTTTTTTGTGAAGTATTGTTGTAGATTATAAGTTAATAATATTGAAGTCGAAGTTATTATGGAAATAAATTAGAATCAATAAAAGAATAGGTTGTTTTAGTATAATTCCATCTAAATATTTTGCTTTTGTTCAGATTTAAAAAAATAATAGATTAAAGGATTTTGAGAATTAAAAATAATTAAATTTTTGTGTCTCTGTTAAACGAATTAAAATTTGTGTTTTTAATGTCTTTTTTTTGATGATTGTAGTGTTAATATATCATGAAATTTAGATTTTAAAAAACTGAAATTCAGTTATTTATGTTTATTTTTCTATAAGATGTAAAAAGACTGTTGTTTTTAACAATCTTTTTATTAAATTTAAACTGAATAAATTATTTACGAAAGATTGAACAAAGCATAATGTGATTTGGAAGGCGAAGCCTTATTCAATTTTAAATACACTTTTTTTTCATAATTTTAATTCATCAAAAAGTATTAAGTAAAAGGAAACTAGAATAGTAATAAAGTTAATTTTAGATTTTTTAATTTTCTAGTTTTTAAGAAATATACTATTCTCAATTTCATACACTCATTAATTTAAAATACGATACCAATACTACTTACTGTGAACGATAGATTTGAGCAAGAATCTCTCATTTACATATCTATATATATACAAAGAAGTAAGATAACAGTTCAAAAGCAAATTTGGATTTTTAATGAATTCTAAAATAGCTGATTTAGCTTTTATTACATTTTTCTTATCATCCTATAGTAGTAATTTTTTCAACAGATAATCATACAAGATCATTACCCTAAAAAATCTATTTCATTCGATTGAATAATAGTATAAAACTTAGGCTGTCTCAAAAGCCTTATTTCTAAAGTTACCCCATAAAATAAAAAATGAACTTAAAACAAAAATTGCATTTAGCACAGCAAGAGATTTATTATGGTCAATTAATAGATCTTCAGAGTCCAATATATAATATGGGAGGGTATGCTATTCTTACAGGAGATTTAGATATAATGCTTTTTAAGAGTGTTGTTAAAAGCTTGTCCTCAGTTTATGATACCTATAATTTCAAATACGACTTTACACAAAAAGAACCTATGTTCTATGTTGATGAGGTAGAAGAGGTGTATTTAAAAGAGATTGATTTTTCACAAGAGTTGTATCCAGAAAAGAAAGCGAAAGCATACCTGCAAGATGGTATTGATACTGCCTTTGATTTGAAGAAAAAAAGGCTATATAATTATTCGCTTATAAAAATTAAAGATAATATTCATTGGTGGTGTTGTTATAATCATCACCTGCTATATGATGGATTTGGTTCCGCTATAATGGTGAGTTATGTGATAGAAGAATATGATAGAAGGTTAAGTGGCCATAAAAAAGTAGAACTAGAAAAATTTCCTACTTATGTTGATATTGCTAATGAAAGTAACAACTATTTAGATTCAAAACAATATTTAAAAGATGCAATTTATTGGAAAGATAAGTTTAGTATTGTCCCTAAACCTATAGTTTCCATAAACAAGAAAAATAAAGAAGCTAAAGGAAAGCGGTTTTCAGTTAATATTTCAAAGTCTGATAGAGAATTATTCAATCGTTTAGCTATAAATACTAAAGCTAATTTACAGCAGCTTACGATAGCAGCATTATTACTGTATTATGGAAAAACCACAGATAACGAGGTGTTTAGCTTTGGGGTTCCAGTACATAATAGAAGTGGTAGAAGAGAGCGAAAAACTTTAGGAATGTTTTCTGGAGTACTTCCTTTCAAAGGAAGATATGAAGCAGAGGAAACAGTATCAGACTTTATTACTACCATAAGACAAACACAACGTAACGATTACAGACATAAGCAATGTCCACTTTCACATTTAAACAGAGCGCTTAAATTATTATCAAAAAAAAGAAAACAGATTTTTGATGTAGTTATAAATTATGAACCATTTCCTTTTCCAAAATCTTTAACATCAGGTCTTGGAGTAACCATAAAACATCTGTCCACTATTCTAGATTTAGAAGATCCTTTATCGTTTAGATGGTGTGATTATGGTGAAGATTCATCATTAATACTTAATGTAGATTACTTACAAACATACTTTGAAGATTCTGAGATAAAATTATTGGTAGAAAGATTACTATTTATAATAAGACAATTTGAAAATGGGCTAGCAAAACCTCTGAAGGATATACCAATATTACCAGAATTAGAAAAAAACAAACTCATTAACAAGTTTAACGATACTAAATTTAAGTATCCTAAGAATACTACAATTGTAGAAATATTTGAATCTCAAGCTTTAAAAACACCAGATAACATAGCGGTTATTTATCAAGATAAATCGATTACCTATGAAGATTTGAATCAAAAATCAAATCAATTAGCACACTATATCAATACCACTTACAAAGAGAGTAATAACTTAATAGGAGTTTGTGTTTCTCGCGGGATAGATATGATTATAAGTGTATTGGGAGTTTTAAAATCATGTAAAGCTTTCGTTGCAATTGATCCGAATTACCCTCCAGATCGGATAAAGCATATTTTGAAAGATTCAGGTTCAAATATTTTGATTACAACAAAGCAAGACAATATATTTTTAGATGCTTCCAAAGACCTAAAAAAGATAGTATTAGATGTTAATTGCGAAGTTGTTAAACAGCAGTGTACGAACAATTTAAAGACTAAGGTAAGTAGTTCAGATCTAGCTTATATTATCTACACATCAGGAACGACAGGAAAACCGAAAGGAGTTGAAGTTAAGCACTTGGGGGTATTAAATATTGCATTAAGTTGGAGAAGCGATTTTGAAGTGGATTCAGATACGTGTCTGTTGCAGTTAGCAAGTTACACTTTTGATGTCTTTGTAGGAGATTTATGTAAGTCGTTATTATTCGGAGGTAAGATGATTATTTGTCCGTATAAT
>JAHDDQ010000033.1:13280-34520 GCA_020629275.1 Tenacibaculum sp.
TCGCTTAGATATTGTTGAACTCTACAACCTAATACGAACTCATAAAATTACAATATTTGAAACAACTCCATCTTTAGGTGTTCCATTAATGGATTACATCTATGAAAATAAATTAGATTTTTCATACTTGAAACAAGTAATTCTAGGATCAGATATCTTGCATGTTCATGATTTTAAACGCTTATATAAAAGGTTTGCTAAAACTACTAGAATAACCAATAGTTATGGAGTAACAGAAGCTACAATTGATAGTTCATTTTACGAAGCTAAAAACTTAGAAAGCTTAGCAGATTGTTCACATGTTCCTATCGGTAAACCAATGAGAAATACACAATTCTATATTTTGAATTCATTTCAAGAATTGGTTCCCCAAGGTGTAGAAGGAGAACTCTACATAGGAGGTTTAGGAGTTGCGAATTCTTATGTAAATAAAGAAGAATTGACTAGGAGTAAGTTTGTGTCAAATCCATTTAATAAAAAAGATAAACTATATAGAACAGGTGATTTAGCAAGATGGTTACCTGACGGTAATGTAGATTTTATTGGAAGAAAAGACAGTCAGGTAAAAATAAGAGGTTATCGTATTGAGTTAGGTGAGATCGAGAAAGTACTTTTTGAGTATAATGATATCGTAAGCTGTTGTGTACTGCCTAAAGAAGACACCAAAGGAAATATTAACTTAATAGGATACTTAGTATTAAAAACTAGTTTTAAAAAAGAAGCTGTAAAATCATTTTTAAGTACACGTTTGCCTGATTATATGATCCCAACTTTTTGGATTGAATTAGAAAAAATTCCATTAACTACAAATGGTAAAGTAGACAAGAAAATATTACTTCAATTAGATGAGGTAATGTTTTCCTCTGAAGAACTTTATGTGCCTCCAAAGACTGAAATAGAAAAACAGTTAATGATTATTTTTCAAGAACTGTTGGGAACAGAAAAAATTGGAACAAACACTAATTTTTTTGAATTAGGAGGACACAGTTTATTAGTTGTTCAATTAATAGCTCAGTTACATAAAATAAACCTTAGCATATCAGTAAAAGATATTTTTGAAGACCCAACGATTACTGGAATTAGTGAGAGAGTAGTATCATCGAAGCCACTTCATGAAGTGCCTGTAAATGGTATACAGAAAGAAACTAATTATATCACTCCATCAATGGTTCCTTTATTATCCTTTGATCAAAAGGATTTAAATAATGTGGTAGATAAAATAAAAGGAGGAGTTACAAATATTCAAGATATGTATCCTTTATCACCTTTACAAGAAGGAATATATTTTCATCATTTAATGAGTGACGCTGACGAAGGAGACCCTTATATATTACCGCATTTATTAACATTTAATAATAGCAATAAATGAACCTCTTTTATAAAAGCCTTGCAACTAGTCGTAAATAGGCACGACGTGTTGCGAACCTGTATTATAAGTGAAGGAATACCACATGTGATTCAAGTAGTACTTAGGGAAGCAATTTTAAAAATAGAAGTGTTAGAGGTAGATAACTCTAAGAATATATTACCAGAATTAAAACGATTAATAGCTCCGGGTAACCAATGGATGGATATAACAAAGGCTCCTTTGTTAGAGTTAAAAACTATTGATGATTTAGAGAATGAACAGTATCATTTGATTCTATTAGAACACCACTTAATATTAGATCATGTTGGAATCGATAAAATTATTTCAGAAATTAAATTATTCTTATCAGATGAGAATATTGATCTTCCGAAGCCAGCCTTATACCGAGATTTCATTAGTCATACACTACACAAACAAGCAACCAATAATAGTGAGTCATACTTTAAAAGATTATTGGGAGCTATTAATGAACCAACTTATCCTTTTGGTTTATCGAGTGTACTAAGTAATAGTAGTGATATTAAAGAAACACAAATTATTTTACCATCCGAATTAAGTAGAGAAATCCGTAGAGTAAGCATAGCATTTGGAATGAGTCCAGCAGTTATATTTCATGCAGCTTATGGAATTGTTGTTGGAAAATGTAGCAATAAGAACTATGCTCTTTTCGGATCTTTATTTTCTGGACGTTTACAAGGAATATTAGCGTCTGTAGATTCTTTGGGTTTGTTTATCAATACCTTACCTGTGTGTGTAGCGTTAAAAGGAAGTGTATTAGATTATATTCAAGACGTAGAAGAACAATTATCAACCTTATTGTCGTATGAACAGACGGCACTTTCTAAGATTCAAACTTGGAGTGGGATTGCCAATGAAATTCCATTATTTAGTGCGCTATTAAATTTTCGTCATTCTAAACCACCTTCTAAGGATAAAGAAGTTTTTGAAAGGCTAGGTATAAGTAATATTAGTAGTCATGAACGAACGAATTATCCATTAACATTAAATATTGATGATTACGGAGAAGATTTCGGTTTAACTATCCAGGTTCAGGAGAGTATAGATACATGTCGTATTCTAAAGTATATGTATGAAACTCTAAACCAATTATTAGAAGGATTAACTACAGGAAGTAATATTCGTGTTAACGATATAATAATCTTACCTCAAGAAGAAAAAGTACAATTATTAGAAACGTTCAATGCTACGTGTACAGACTATTCACAGGATAAAACACTCTTAGATTTATTTGATGAGCAAGTAGTAAAAACACCCGATGCGATTGCAGCAGTTTATGAAAACGAAAAACTAACGTTTAAGGAGTTAGATAAGCTTTCCAATCAATTAGCTAATTATCTGGTTGAACAAGGAATAACACCAGGACTTTTATTAGGTATATGTATTGAAAGAAGTTTAGAAATGCTAGTTGGAATTATAGGAATCTTAAAGACTGGAGGAGCTTATGTACCTATTGATCCTGATTATCCTCAAGAGCGTATAGCTTATATGTTAGCAGATGCACAAATTAACTTGGTGCTGAGTAATGAAAGAATTAGTAAACAGACACTAAGAAGTAAAGCGAAAGTTGTTGTTGTTGATTTAGATGAAGAATGGAAAAGGATTAAAAATTATAGTTCAGAGGCATTAAATATTGCGGTATCGCCACAAGACTTAGCTTATGTAATCTATACTTCTGGAAGCACAGGAGAACCAAAAGGAGTAATGAATCAACATAATGGTATTGTAAATCGATTGTTATGGATGCAGTCAGAATATCAAATCACTTCAGAAGAAATCATATTACAAAAAACAACTTTCAGTTTTGATGTGTCGGTTTGGGAATTGTTATTAGGAGTTGTTAGTGGCGCAAAATTAGTTTTTGCTAAACCAGGTGGACATAAAGACGCGTACTACTTAAAACAAATAATAGCAAAACATAACATTACTACGATACATTTTGTGCCTTCTATGTTAAGAGTATTTCTAGATGAAATAACATTAGGAGATTGTAGTTGCTTACGTCGTGTTATTTGTAGTGGAGAAGTTTTACAAGTTGATCATGTTGCATTATTTAATAAAAAATTTAGAGGTGTTGAGTTACATAATTTATATGGTCCAACAGAAGCAGCCATTGATGTTAGTCATTGGGAAGTTCCATTGGATAGCCCAATATCTAATGTTTTGATAGGGAAACCTGTGGCAAACACAAACTTATATGTACTAAATGACACCATGAATTTAGTGCCTTTGGGAGTTATAGGAGAATTATATATCGGAGGAGTACAAGTAGCTAGAGGATATTGTAACAAAGAAGAATTAACAGAACAACGCTTCATATCAAGCCCATTTAAAGAGAATGATAGATTGTATAAAACGGGTGATTTAGTAAAATGGCTACCAGATGGAACTATTGAATATATAGGAAGAGAAGATAATCAGGTTAAAATTCGTGGATATCGTATTGAATTAGGGGAAATAGAAAAAGCATTGTCTTCTGTAACTTCTATAAATCAATGTTGTGTTTTAGTTAAAGAGGATACAACGGGTAGTAAATGCTTAGTTGGATATGTAACTGTCCAAGGAAAGTTTATCAAAGAAGAAGTTCAATTACAATTAAAAGAAAGTTTACCAGAATATATGATTCCTACATTATGGATAGAATTAGAGCATATGCCACTAACTGTAAATGGTAAATTAAATAGAAAATTGTTGCCAGATCCTGATAACTCTCAATTGTCCACCAGAAAGTATGTTGCACCAAGGAATGAAACAGAAGAATTATTAGTGACTATTTGGCAACAACTATTGGGAGTAGAAAAAATAGGTATCTATGATAATTTCTTCGAGTTAGGAGGGCATAGCTTATTAGTTACACGAATGGTTTCAACAATTCGCAAGGAGTTTAATATGGAAGTTACAATTAAAAATATTTTCAAGTTCACTACTATAGATGAGATTGTATGTTACATAGAACATAAGCAACATACATACAAAAATGAAGAAAAAGAATACAATATCAATATCGAAATATAAAATTAAAAAATATGAATATTACAAGTTTTTTTCGCAAACTTTATAAGAAAGGAATAAAAATAGTTTTAAAAGATGATGCTTTAAATATAAAAGCAGATTCTGAAATTGACCCAGAAATACTTGCAGAAATTAAATCTAATAAAGAGTTATTAATAGAATACTTAAAATCCTATGAGAGTGATGATTCATCGGCAGAAGTATTAGAAAAAATTGTTCCTTATGATAAGCAAGAATTAACTCACATTCCATTATCCTTTGGTCAAGAGCGGCTTTGGTTTTTAGATCAGCTACATGGGAGTAGTGAAGAGTATCATATTCATACAGTAATTCGTCTAGAAGGAAATTTAGATATAGCAGTTTTAGAACAAACTTTAAAAACAATTGTTACACGTCATGAAGTATTACGTACAGTTATTTATGAACAAGAAGGTATAGGGTATCAAAAAGTAATATCAGAAG
Organism: Tenacibaculum sp.; assembly: GCA_020629275.1. Classification (GTDB taxonomy): domain Bacteria; phylum Bacteroidota; class Bacteroidia; order Flavobacteriales; family Flavobacteriaceae; genus Polaribacter. Next base: position 18,142 of record JAHDDQ010000033.1, read on the forward strand.
ATAATTGGAAGCTAGAAAAAGTCATTACTTCTAAAGAAGCAAACTTAAAGAAACAAATTAGTAATTTCATCAATATTCCTTTTGATTTATCTAAAGATTATATGCTGCGCTGTAGCCTATACGACTTAGGAAAAAATGAATTTGTATTATCATGTGTTTTTCATCACATTGCTAGTGATGGTTGGTCTTCAGGAATTTTAACAAATGAATTTGTAATAATATATAATGCTCTAAAGTCAGGAAAAGCAATTAATTTCCCAGAGTTAAGTTTACAATATTCAGATTATGCCATATGGCAGCGTAATTATTTTGAAAAAGAAATTTTAGAAAGTCAATTATCATATTGGGAAGAAAATTTAGCAGACTCAAGTACATTAACATTACCTTTAGATTATAGCAGACCTTCAGTACAGAGTTCTGCTGGGTCTACGATATTTTTAGATATAGATAAAAAATTAACAACTTCACTTAATAATTTATCCAAACAAGAAGGAGTAACATTATTTATGTTATTATTAGCTGCCTTTAAAGTCTTATTGTCTCGTTACAGCGGCCAACAAGATATTAGCATAGGTACTCCTATAGCAAATCGTACACAATCAGATTTAGAAGGAATGATAGGGTTCTTTGTAAATACCCTAGTATTACGAAGTGATTTAAGCGGAAATCCAAGCTTTAAAGAAGTATTAGCGAGAGTAAAGAAGACTACTTTAGATAGTTATGATAATCAATTAGCACCTTTTGAAAAAGTAGTTGATAGAGTTGTTAAAACTCGTGATATGAGTACAAGTGCTTTATTTCAAGTAATGTTTACATTACAAAACACACCATTAAGCTCAGAAATAGCAATTGAGGATGTTAAAATTTCAGGATATGATTTTGATATCGATAAATCTGAATTTGACCTTACCATGGATATATCAGAAGATGAATCCAAGATGATGTTTAGTATGACTTACTGTACTGATTTATTTAAAGAAGAAACGGTAAATCGAATGATGCTTCATTATCGAGAACTATTACATAGTATAGTAAATGACATCACTAAACCAATTAGTGAATTATCTATGTTAAGTACAAAAGAAGAAGTTCAATTGGTAGAAACCTTCAATACTAGAAATCCAGTAAAACCATCAAATCAAACGGTTCTTGATTTATTTGAATTGCAGGTTAAAAATACGCCAGAAAATATTGCTACAGTTTATCAGGCTAAATCATTAACGTATAAAGAATTAGATATACAATCAAATCAATTGGCGCATTATCTACAAAGTTTAGGAGTTACCTCAAATACATTAGTGGGTATTTGCTTAGAACGAGGCTTGGATATGATTGTGGGTATTTTAGGTATTTTAAAATCCGGTGGAGCTTATGTTCCTATTGATCCTAGCTATCCTAAAAGCCGAATAGAATATATGCTTGAAGATACAGCATTGCGTTTTGTATTAAGTACTTCAGACCTTGAGGAAGCTCTGGATGTTAAAGGTTCTTTTACAACAATAGTTATAGATCATTGGAAAACTATTTCAAAGTATTCAATTGAAAAGTTAAGTGATACTTTACCCAAGAGTAATAATTTGGCTTATGTAATTTATACTTCTGGGAGTACTGGTAAGCCTAAAGGTGTAGAGATCACTCACGAGAATCTATTCGGTACATTACAAGGAGAATTACAAATATTAGGAGCGAATCAAATATTAAGATCTTGTTTGCTCACCAATTATGTTTTCGATGTATCTTTATTAGAAATATTTTTACCACTACTTACAGGCGAGTGTATTGTTATTCCTGACACGGATACGAGTAAAAATATTCCGTCATTATTAAACCTATTGATAACAGAAAAGGTTAGTGTTTTACAAGGTACCCCTAGTTTTTTCTCAATATTTGTAACAGGTTTAACAGCGTCTATAGCAGAATCTTTGAGTTTAGAATTATTATGTATTGGAGGAGAATCGCTAACTTCTTCATTAGTAGTTGATTTGAAAAAACACCTACCTAAAGTACAAATCAATAACCATTACGGACCTACTGAAACTACTATTGATGCAATAGTAGCAACAAATGTAGAAGAGTTTAATGAGAATAATATAGGTATTCCAATGCCGAATGCACAAATATATATAGTAGACTCTTTTAATAGCTTAGTACCAATTGGAGTTTTTGGAGAACTTTACATCGGAGGTAATACAGTTTCAAAAGGATATTTAAACAGAAAAGAACTTACCGATGAGAAATTTGTACCTAACCCTTTTAAAAATGGGCGCAAACTATATAAAACAGGCGATATTGGAAGATGGTTACCTAATGGAACAATTGAATATAGAGGCAGAAAGGATAACCAGGTAAAAATACGCGGATACAGAATAGAGTTAGGTGAGATTGAAAATGCGTTATCCAATTTGAGCACAATTGAGCAATGTTGTGTCTTAGCGAAAGAAGATACAAATGGCAATAAGCGTTTAGTAGCTTATGTACTTCCTGAAGGAACTTTTGATAAAGAAGAGACACAAATACAATTAAAGAAGAGCTTACCAGATTATATGATTCCTGTAATTTGGATTGTTCTAGACGAATTCCCCTTAACCAACAACGGGAAATTAAATGAAAAAGCTTTACCAGAACCAGATACTTCTCTGCTATCCACTAGTGAATATGTGCCTCCAAGAGATGAAACAGAAGAAAGTTTAGTAACTATATGGCAAGATTTATTGAGTGTAGATAAAGTTGGGGTTTACGATAACTTTTTTGAACTCGGTGGACATAGTTTATTGGTGGTTCAATTGATTTCTCGCTTACAAAAGATAGATTTACACTTAGATATAAAAGACATCTTTTCAGATGCAACCATTGCAGGGATAAGTGTGAAATTAACACCTACTGAACTGCTATACAAAGTTCCTTCAAATGGTATTACAATAAATACTGAACGAATAACTCCTTCTATGGTTCCTTTGTTAGACTTTACACAGGAAGATATAGATAACGTTGTGAATAATATTCCAGATGGAATTTCGAATATAGAAGATATGTATCCTTTATCACCTTTACAGGAAGGAATTTATTTTCACTATTTAATGAGTGATAAAGACGAAGGAGATCCATATGTTTTACCTCATTTATTATCGTTTACAGATGAGGAAGAACGTTCTGCTTTTATCGAAGCATTACAGTTTGTAGTAAACCGTCATGACGTATTACGAACTTGTGTAATAAGTAAAGATTTACCAAGTGCCGTTCAAGTTGTACTTCGAAAAGTTAAATTATCTGTAGAACATTTAGAAATAGAAGCTTCTAAAGATATGTTATCAGAGTTAGAATTATTAATGGTTCCAGGAAATCAATGGATGGACGTATCAAAAGCGCCGCTCATAGAATTGCAATCGGCAGATGACCCGTCAACGAATAATTATTATCTCATTATTAATCAACATCATTTGGTTATGGATCATGTTGGGTTGGAAAAAATAGTGGTAGAAGTAGAGGAATATTTATCAGGAAATAAAGAAGATCTCCCAGAAACAGTTTCATACAGAGATTTTATAGGGCACACATTACACTTACAAGAAACAAATGACAGTGCGTCTTACTTCCATGAATTATTAGGAAACATTGAAGAACCTACCTACCCATTTGAGTTATCTGATGTACAAGGTAATGGAAGTACTATTCAAGAAGCAGAAATTATTTTACCGAATAGTTTGAGTAAGGAGATTCGTAAGGTTTGTGCTGATTTAGGAATGAGTTCGGCTGTTATATTTCATGCAGCATATGGTGTTTTAGTAGGTAAATGTAGTAATAGTGATTATGCATTGTTTGGAAGTTTATTCCTAGGACGATTGCAAGGATCATTAGGAGCTGCGGATTCCTTGGGGCTTTTCATCAACACATTACCATTTTTAACAGAACTTAAAGGAAGTGTATTAGAATATGTTAAAAACGTTCAACAGCAATTAAACGGATTATTACCTTACGAACAAACGCAGCTTTCAGATATCCAAAACTGGAGTGGGATTTCTAATGAAGTACCGTTCTTTAGCGCATTATTAAATTTCCGACATTCTGCTATTTCTTCGGATGAAGATTTAGATACTACAGATGTAAGTACTGCCTTCGTTGGAGGTCATGAACGCACCAGTTATCCTTTTACTTTAAGTGTTGATGATTTTGGTGTTGATTTTGGGTTAAAAGTTCAAGTAGACGAACAAATTACACCTACACGAATCCTTACGTATATGGAACTAGCATTAAATCAATTGCTGGAAGGATTACGTGAAGAAAAAAGAGTTTCTGATTTATCAATATTAACAAAAGAAGAAGAGGTACAATTACTAGAGGTTTTCAATAAAACGTCTACAGTTCACCAACACAATAAAACCTTGATAGACATATTTAGGGAACAAGTTGGAATAGCGCCAGAATCGATTGCGTTATGTTACGAAGAAGAGAAAATAACATATGAAGAGTTAGACCAATTATCTAGTCAATTAGCAAACTATATATTGGCTATTCATAAGGTAAATAGTGAACAACCTATAGCAACAATATTGGAGCGTAGCGATTGGTTATTAATTTCTTTTTTAGCCATATTAAAAACAGGAGGTGTTTATGTTCCTATCGACCCGTCTTATCCAGAGAAACGAAAGGAATATATCCTTAGAGATAGTGGTAGTACATTAATTATCGATGATTCATTTTTTAATTTATTCATAGAGAATGGAGAATCTCACCCAACAGTTACACCAAATATAGCGATACAACCTAATCATTTAGCTTACATTATTTATACATCAGGAAGTACTGGGAATCCTAAAGGTGTTATGATTGAGCACACTAGTGTCGTTAACACAATAATGTCTCAAATAAATGCTCTTTCTGTTACTTCAAAAGATAATTGTCTACAATTTGCAAGCCCATCGTTCGATGCATCCATATGGGAGATGGGAATATCACTCTTAAGCGGAGCCAATCTGTGTATCATAAATGAAGAAAGAAAATTAGATACTTCGTTATTTAAAGATTTTATTCAAAGTCAAAACATTTCACTAGTCATGATACCACCTGCATTTTTACAATTATTGGAAATTGAAGATTTAAAAGGTATTAAAACTCTAGTAACTGGAGGAGAAGCTATTCCACTTAGGTTGGCAAAAATATTTTCTGAGCATTATTCATATGTAAATGCATACGGACCAACCGAGGCTAGTATTTGTGCCACTACGTTTCGAGGTGAAATAAAAGATTTAGTACCAATAGGAAAGCCTATTGATAATACACAGATTTATATTTTGAATGAAACAAATCAATTACTTCCCATAGGAGTTATAGGAGAGTTATGTATAGGCGGAATTGGAGTGGCTAGGGGATATTTAAATCAAGAAGAGTTAAAAAAAAAGAAGTTTATAGCCAGTCCATTCAAAACGAACGAAAGAATTTATAAAACGGGTGATTTAGCACGATGGTTACCCGATGGGAATATTGAATTTTTAGGAAGAAAAGATGACCAAGTGAAAATACGTGGTTATCGAATAGAATTAGGAGAAATTGAAAATGCTTTATCTGAGATAAGCGGTATTTCGAATAGTTGTGTAATCGCCAAGGAATATATAGAAGGTGAAAAAAGATTGATAGGGTATGTAGTTACCGAAAATGAGTTAGATAAAGAGTTAGTAGAAGAGGAACTTAAGAAAACCTTACCAGATTATATGGTTCCGCGTTTGTGGGTCGAACTTAATGAAATGCCAATGACATCCAATGGTAAAATAGCAAAAAAAGCTCTGCCAAACCCAGAAGGAAGTGAATTATCAACAAGAGAATATGTAGCACCTAGAAATGAAACCGAAGAGCAATTAGTAGCAATTTGGCAAGAATTATTAGGAATAGAAAAAATCGGAATTTATGATAATTTCTTTGAATTAGGAGGACACAGCTTACTAGCCACCAGATTAGTTTCTATGATTCGTAAGGAACTAAATATTGAAGTTGCTATCAAGAATATTTTCAAATTTACAACGATAGATGAGATTGTTTGTTATTTAGAACACAAGCAGCACACGCTTGAGAGTGAGGAAAAAGAATACGATATTAATATTGAGATATAAATTTAACCCTATGGATGTTACAGTTTTTTTTCGAAAACTCTATAAAGAAGGAATAAAAATAGTTTTAAAAGATGACGGGTTAAATATAAAATCAGATTCAAAGATAAAACCAGAAACACTTGCTGAAATAAAAAGGAATAAAGAATTACTAATTGATTACTTAAAATCTTACGAAAATGATGAATCTTCAGAAAAGTTGTTAGCTAAAGTAGTGCCTTACAACAAAGAGGAATTATCACATATTCCATTATCCTTTAGTCAAGAACGATTTTGGTTTTTGGATCAATTACAAGGAGGTAGCGAAGAATATCATATTCATACCGTAATTCGTTTAAAAGGAGGTATAGATACAGTAATATTAGAGACAATTTAAAAAACAATTATTACACGTCACGAAATATTACGTACTGTAATTTATGAAGAAGAAGGTGTTGGTTATCAAAAAATTATACCGCCAGATGATTGGTTATTAAATAAACTAACCATATCTAAAGAGACTAACTTAGAACAAGAGATTCTTGATTTTATTAATTTACCTTTCGATTTGTCTAAAGACTATATGTTACGCAGTAATATATATGACTTAGGAAAAGATGAGTACGTATTAGCATGTGTTTTTCATCACATTGCAAGTGACGGATGGTCTTCAGAAATTTTTACTGCTGAGTTTGAAGAAATATGTTATGCTTTAGAGTCGGGGAATAAAATTCACCTTCCTGAGTTACGTTTACAATATTCCGATTATGCATTATGGCAACGTAATTACCTAGAGGGAGAAATTTTAGATACCCAACTATCATATTGGGAGAAAAAATTAAAAGATGTAGAAGTATTGGCATTGCCTTTAGATTACTCACGCTCGACAACACAAAATAATGAAGGAAATAGTATTGCTTTTAAATTAGGGGAGAATCTTAGTAATTCTATCAATGTATTATGCCAACAGGAAAGAGTTACACCATTTATGTTCTTATTATCAACTTTTAAGATATTATTATCTCATTACAGTGGTCAGAATGATATTTGTGTAGGTACTCCTATTGCAAATCGTACACAATCTGAATTAGAAGATATGATTGGTTGTTTTATAAATACGTTGGCCTTACGTACCAATCTTAGCGGTAATCCAAGTTTTAAAGAAGTATTGCAAAAAGTAAAGAAGACTACACTTGATAGTTACGATAATCAATTAGTGCCTTTTGAAAAAGTAGTTGATCGTGTTGTTTCTGATAGAGATATAAATAAGAGTCCACTGTTTCAAGTAATGTTTAGTCATCAAAACAATGTTGATACTCTAAACGAAGAACAAATCAGTATAGAAGAAGAGATAAACGAAGACGAGTTTTTGTCAATTTCAGGATATGAAACAGATGAGGTTACAACTCAATTTGATTTAACATTAAATGTATCTGAAGAAATATCAGAATACTCTTTAACTCTAGCATATCGCACCTCTTTGTATAAGAAGTCAACAATTAATACAATGATAATTCATTATCATGAATTATTAAACAGTATTATAAACGATATTAATACACCAATAAAACAGCTACAAATATTAACAAAACAGGAAGAAGATAAGCTGTTAAATACTTTCAACGATACAAATTTTAACTACTCGAAGGAGGAAACAATAGTTGATTTATTTAAAGAACAAGTTTTAAAAACACCTGAGGCAATAGCGTTGTCTTTTCAAGGAGAATCGTTAACATATTCAGAATTAGATGCGAATTCTAATCAATTAGCAAATTATCTGTCATCCAAAAAAGTCAAAACAGGTACTCGTATAGCCATACTTTTTAATAGAAGTTTCGATATGATAACTACTATATTAGGAGTGTTAAAGTTAGGATGTTCATTTGTGCCATTAGATCCTACATTCCCAAAGAATCGTTTATTACACATCTTAAAAGACTCTGAGGTTAGTCATATATTACATAAGGAAAGCTCCCTACTTGAAAGGCTACAAGTTTCCAACAGTATTAAAACGTTAAATATTGAACGAGCATCTACACATAAAACAACATATAAGAAGTTTGAAAGGGATATAAACTCAGAAGCATATGTAATGTATACCTCAGGAACCACAGGAGTTCCAAAAGGGATAAGTATTAATGATAGAAATATTATTTCTTTAATCAATGATCCGTCTAGTGAGATTTCTATTATGAGTACAGACCGTGTATTACAATGGTCGAATTATGCGTTTGATGGTAGTACCTACGAAATTTTTGGAAGTTTATTAAATGGAGCTATGCTGAAGTTAATAGGAAATTCTATAGCATCGAGTGCAATTCAGTTATCCGAAGTAATTTATCAAGAGAAGCTTACTATTGTATTTATTACAACAGCTTTATTTAATGCATTAGCTGAGCATGATAAATCTTCATTATCTAGTTTGCGATTATTACTGTTTGGAGGAGAAAAAGTATCAGTAAAACCAGTTCGTAAAATGCTGTCAGCTTTAGGTCCAGATAGAATAGTTCACATATACGGACCAACAGAAACAACTACATATGCTTCTAGTAAAATAATTTCAGAAATTCCTAAATCAGCGGTTACAATTCCTATAGGAACTCCTTTAAGTAACACAAGATTATATGTTTTGAATGAAAATGAAAAGTTAGTACCAATAGGTGCTGTAGGAGAATTATTTATTGCTGGGGATGGGGTTTCAAAAGGTTATTTAAATAGAATGGAACTAACACAAGAGCGATTTGTAAAGAATCCATTTAAAGAAGGAGAACGAATGTTCAAAACAGGGGATTTAGTTCGTTGTTTACCAGATGGGAATATAGAGTTTATAAGGAGAAAAGATAATCAGGTTAAAATTCACGGTTATCGAATTGAATTAGGAGAAATAGAGCATGTATTATCCGAAGTAAAAGGCATACAAAATAACTGTGTATTAGTTAAAAAAGATGCAAGTGGAAATAAACGTTTAGTAGCCTATGTAGTTTGCGATACTATATTCCAAAAAGAAGAAGTTCAATCTATATTAAAAGAAAACATACCAGATTATATGATTCCTATGATTTGGATAGTAATGGATAAATTACCATTAACTTCTAATGGTAAGCTAGATAAAAAAGCATTGCCAGAACCAAGTTTTAATTTTAACGATAAGTACGTTGCACCAACCAACCAACTAGAGCAAGAGTTTTGTAACATATGGCAAGATGTCTTGGGGGTTGAAAGAATAGGGATTAAAGATGATTTTTTCAATGTCGGTGGAAATTCTATTCTAGCAATTAAAGTATCCAGCGAAATGAGTAAAGTTTCAGGGATAAAAGTTCAAATAAGTGATATTATTCGATACAAATCCATAGGAATATTATCTGCTATTTATTCCAAAATTCAAGCTTTTCAAAATCACGTATCGTTGGTAATGCCCTATGAAGAAACATATAACGATGAATTAGCCAATTTAATATGTATACATTCTGCATTGGGAGGTTCAGACGCATACCATTGCCTAACAAAACTATTAGATAATCAGTATAACTGTATTGGTATAGATAATCAAAATATTTATGGGAAATCTAAAATTGACAACCTAAATCAACTAGCAGATTTCTATTTAAATGAATACACCCAAAAGTATTCAATTAAAGAACCTATTATTTTATTGGGTTGGTCTCTTGGAGGATCGATTGCCTTAGAAATGGCTTCAGTTTTAGAGAGTAGAGGATACACAGGGATAAAAGTTATTTTATTAGATACTTATGTTCCACTACCACGAAAATCTAGAAGACGTAATAAATTTGATAGAAAATCTACACATGAATTTATTTCAAGTATGTTTTCTGAGGAATACGACGATTACGTTGAAAGATTAGTAGATGCTTCTGAGGCAGAACATGTTTTAGCACAAACTCCAATAAGTAAACGATTACTTGAAACAGAAATAATCCTTTTTCAGGCACTTTATATGGAAGCGCAAGATTCAGAAACAAGTACTAATGAAGAGTTGATTCCAATAGAAAATTTAGGACACAATAATCTGGAACATATAATCGACACAAATAAAATAACAATAGTTCCTATACATACGCATCACAGACATATTCTACCTTTTCAAGCACAGTTTATTGGGGAATATTTATCAAAAAACTCTAAAGAAATATCAGAGACGGTTGAAATGAGCAATCATGTTTCATAACGAGCATATTTCTAACTCTAAAACACCACCGTATTATGAAAACTATTGTCGAAAAACAAAAAGAAAGTCAGATTTCAACAAAAATAGTAGAACATAAAACATTGCCAGAGCTATTTGCAATTCAGGCTCTTAAAGCTCCTAATAAAATAGCTATTCGTCTAGGTGATTTTACGATGACATACCAAGAACTTGATGTAAGAGCTAATAAAATAGCACATTGTATACAGTATAATTTTTCTGGTAAATATGGTAATAATATAACAGAGAATACTTTCATAGCTATTCTAAGTGAAAAAAGCCCCGACATGATTGCTGGAATTTTAGGCGTTTTAAAAGCTGGAGCAGCATATTTGGTTATAAATCCAAAAGATCCTGAAGAAAGAATAGAATATTTATTGAAACAGAGTGAAGCAGCATTTTTATTACAATTAGATAGTGAAAGTAGTTATACTCAAAGTTTCTGCCCTATTTTACATATAAACGATAGGAATCTCAAAGGATATTCGAGTATTACACCAAGTATTAAAAAAATAGATGGAAGAGTAGCACAATTAATTTACACATCTGGGTCAACAGGAACACCAAAAGGAGTAATGATAACACATCGAAATATTAGTAATCGATTAATACATCCAAACTATGTTACGATTACCCCTGAAGATTGTTTTTTACAAGTAGCAAATTATGCGTTTGATGCTTCTACCTTTGAGATATTTGGTACTTTATTGAATGGCGCTAGTTTGATTTTAGTAAATCAAAAACTATTATTGGATTTCGAATCGCTAACTAGTTATATTAGAAAGCATAAAGTAACTATAGCTTTTTTTACTACTTCTTTTTTTAATGCCATAGTAGATCAATGTATAGAAATGCTTGAGTCGATTAATCAAATTTTTTTTGGTGGAGAGGCTGCGTCAATAATTCATACAAAAAAAGCATTAGCACATTTAGGACCTAAACGCTTAACAAATATTTATGGTCCAACAGAGTGTACCATTTTTACAGCTTTTTATAATATTGAAGAGATATTACCAGAGCAAAAAAGTATACCAATCGGTATCCCAGTCAATAATGATTTAATTTATATCTTAAATGAACAGTTAGATCGAGTAAAACTTGGAGAACCAGGAGAAATCTATGTTAGAAGTTTAAGTGTAGCTAAAGGCTATTATAAAATGCCCGATTTAACATCCAAGGTCTTTCAAAAAGGAGTTATAGGTGAAGATGAAGTTATTTATAAAACTGGTGATTTAGGCAGGATAAATCAAGAAGGAGTTTTAGAATTTTTAGGAAGAAGTGATAATCAGATAAAATTAAGAGGATATCGTATTGAGTTAGATGAAATTGCATATCATACAATGGCTCATGATAAGGTTAATTATGCTATCGCCGATATAAAGAAAGATGGCAAAAATGTAGGATATATCGTTATTTGGGTTAAAGCCATTTCTCAGATAGAGAAGAAAGAGTTAAGAGATTTCTTGTCTACTAAAGTACCAGATTATATGCTGCCTAGGCACATCTTTTTTATAGATGAAATACCTTTAACCTCAAATGGAAAGCTAGATAAAAAGAAACTTCCTAATCCACTTGAGAAAGTTAATGGTTTAAGTTTAGAATCAAAAAAGTATAGTAAAAAAGAAGAAAAATTACTACGAGCACTCAAAGAGATATTAACTGAACAACATATTGGAATTGAAGCTAACTTTTTTGCATTAGGATTAGATTCTATCTCTGCACTAAACTTTATAACTGAAGCTAAAAAACATAATCTTTATTTTTCAGCATCAGAAGTTTATAATTATCCCACAATAGAAGAACTAGCTTTAGTTGTTAAAGAAGCTAAAAAAGAGAAAAATAAAACCAATATATTTTTTGGAGAAATAGGATTAACACCAATACAAAAATGGTTTTTCGATTTAGATTTTATCGAACCCAATTATTTTCAACAATCCCAAACGATAATAGTACAAGCTATAAATGTTGAAGAACTACAACGTGCATTTTTGAATTTAGTAAACACACATCGTGTTTTTAGTATTAAATTTCATAAAAATAACATGAATTATGTTCAAAGTTATTCCAATACTAAGATTAATGATTCATTTATAAGTTTACATAGTGTTAAAAGAGCAGAAGATGAAAATAGTGCTATTAATGCAATAAAGAAAGAGTTAGAAAGTCAAATTAGTTTACAAGATAATGTACTATTTAAAGTGGCTTTAATTGAAGGAGAAAACGAAAATCACTATGTTTATATTACCCTTCATCATTTAATCGTAGACGGAGTTTCTTGGCGAATTTTAGTTGAAGACTTAATACAACTTTACAAAGGTAAAAGAATATCAAAAACTGACAATTTTCATTATTGGTATCAACAATTAAATGCATTTGCCAATCATGAAAAGACGCAATATGCAATTCCACTTTGGAAATCAGTTTCGGAGCAATTAGAAGAATTTCAATTACCAAAAAATAAAGAGACTGTTCGTTTAGCTCATTCTTATAATTATATTGATGGTACTCTGTCTGTAGAAAAAACAAAAGCATTATCTAAAGTATGCTTTAAAGCATACAATACTAATGTAGAAACATTACTCCTTACTGCTTATGTAACGAGTTTAGCAAGTTGGGTGAATAAGAATAAAATTGCCTTTATGTTGGAAAGTCATGGTAGAGAAAAATGTGTCGAAGATGTTGATGTTTCTCGAACTATTGGCTGGTTTACTTCTACTTATCCTATGGTAATTACGTTACCTGATAATGTGGAGGTTCAAGAAAAAATAATAGCTGTAAAAGAACAACTAAAAGCGATACCAGATAATGGACTTTCTTATGGGGCATTAAAATATTTGCACGCAGATTTAGAAGTTAGGAATGCTATAAAAGACACTTGTCCAGAAGCTTGGTTTAATTATTTGGGGATTTTCGAGAATCATCAACATGATTTACCAAAAGGATGGAGTTTTTTTGATGAAAAAAGCGGTCATGATATATTAGGAACTAAAAATAAACACTGGAGTCCATTTGAGTTTAATTGCTCTATTGTTAATAAGCAGTTTATTTTTAAGTTGAGCTACGACGAAAATCAATTTAGCAAACGAACAGCAGAAAATTTCAGTGCTAATTTTAGAAAGAACCTATTAGATATTATTGCACACTGTACTCGTAGAAAAGAAGTTTGTTACACTGCTTCTGATTTTGAATTAACGCATCTAAATCAGCCCACTTTTAGTAAGTTATATGATTCACTTAAAACAAAAGGTGAAATTCGAACACTAACTCCAGTAACAAGTTTGCAACGAGGAATGTTATTTCATTATTTAAAAAACAAGGAATCTGATCAATATTATGTACAAGTAAAAATCAAGATATCTGGAAATCTTGAAAAAGAATATCTGAAAAAGAAACTTCAAGCATTAATTAAAGAAAATGAAGTTTTTAGATCTATTTTTATTTGGAAAGAATTAAAAGAACCTTTACAATGCGCTTACGAGTATGATGAATTTTTGAATGCTATAAATTGGAGTGAAGTTTCTCTTGTCGATAAAAATAGTAATACTAAAGAAGTAGCAATAAATCGGATTATCCAAAACGACAGGAAAAAGAAATTTAACCTGAGTGAGAAGCCTGCCATACGTTTTCTTTTAATTAAAGAGGATGAGAATTCACATATTTTATTATGGACCATCCATCATATTTTAATTGATGGGTGGAGTATTTATAACATACTAAATGACCTTTCAAAATCTTTTCAAAGCAAAAAGGATACAAATAATTTTCATCAATTCAAATCGCTGCAGTTTCACCATTTAATGCGTTGGTTTGGTGCACAAAATAAAATACCTGCTTTAAAGTTTTGGAAAACACAACTGTCGTTAATCAAAGAGATCACTCCTTTTTCAAATGCTAAAATTAACCCTGTAAGTCCAGACAAACCAATTGAAATTCAGGAAGAACATTCTTTAGTGTTTTCAAAGCAAACTACAAATAAGATCAAAGATTTAGCCAGGCGTTATGAAGTTACTCTCAATTCATTATTTCATTTTGCTTGGGCTAAAATGCTTCACTTACATACTAATGACGATCATGTTATTTTTGGAGTAACAGTTAGTGGACGTAATCATGATTTTCAAGATATAGATCATGTTATAGGGCCTTTAATTAATACATTACCAGTAGTTACCAACTGGGGAAAACAAAAAACAATTCAAGAACAAGCTCAATTAATTCATAAAACATTTCAATATGTAAATCAGTATAGTTATGTTGGATTAAATGAGTTATTGACTATGACGGATTTGAAAACCCCTCATTTATTCAATCATATTTTAGTATTTGAAAATCACAAAAAAAATGCAAAGTATCAGAATAATTCTAACGGAATTAAAATTGTAAGTGTAGAAGAGATAGAAAAAACAAACTATCCAATTACAGTTTTGGGATCCTTAGAAGATGAATTGTTGCAAATTAAAGTTGTCTATGACGCAGATTGCTTTGATGAAAAGATGATTGATAATATGTTGAAAGTAGTAGAAGAAGTTTTAGAGTATATCATTTTACATCCAGAAACAGATTGTAATCAGATAATAGCCAGTGTTCCAGTTCAAGTTTCCAATCATCTACAAACAAATGAGTTAGAAAATAAAGCGCACAGAAATTTCATAAAAGAAGTTCAAATTAAAGAAACAGAAGGAGAGGCGCAAAAAAGTCAAATGTTTATCAATTTATGGGAAAAAGTATTAGACCAAAACAAAATTTCTATAAAAGACGATTTTTTTTACTTAGGTGGTCATTCTCTAAATGCTTTGGAATTATCTAATGAATTAAAACGAAAAGGAGTAACAGTTTCTGTTAATGATATTTACAAGCACAGAACAATTGAAAGTTTGTTAGCATTAAAGGCAGAAAACCAAGATAATCATGAGGATGAAAATAGAATATTGTATTCCGATAAGGAAAGTGACAATAAAACCTTTCCGTTATCTCCTCTTCAAAATAGATTTATCAAAAGAAATCTAATAAATCGCAATCGTTTCAATGTTCCTTTTTTAGCTAGAATTAAGCTGAATGTTAGTTTTGAAGCTATTAATAATACAGTAACTAAAATTGTTGATACACATAAGTCATTACAAATTAGATTTGTCAAAGAGAATGATGTTTACAAACAATATTATCATCAAGACATAGAGTGTAACTATTGTGATTATTATGATGTACATTCAGTAGATTTAATAGCACAAGATAAATTTATAAGTAAAAAATGTGAAGAACAACAAGCACAGTTTGATTTACTAAATGGAGAGAAATTATTTAAAGTCTTGATTTTTGATAATTATTTAAATACTACAAATAAAGTAGTGTTCTTTCTGTTTCACCACATTGTATTTGATGGTGTATCTCTTCAAATTTTCATCAATGATTTTTTTAAACTATTGAAAACCAAAGTCAATAAAAAATATTTTCAACAAAAAGTCTCTTTGAGTAGTGTCGATTATAAAAAATGGGTGCTTGAAATTCAAAAATACAAACAGAGCATATCTTTTCTAGATGCACATAAATATTGGAGTGAGGTATTGAAAGAAGGCGGAACCATTCCAACAGATTACAGTCCAAAAGCAAGAGTCACGCACAGAGAGATGAAAGCCAGAGAAAGTATTCTTTTGAAAGGAGAAGAAATGATGGAAAAGTTTTCAATGTCTATACAAAAACGTCAATTGATGCCTTCAAGTTTATTGATTTCGGTGCTATTCAATGTATGTAAGCATTACTACAATTTGGAAGATCTTCTAATCAATATAATGAGTCAACAACGTGAATCGTTTTTTAAAAATATACATATTGAAAGAACAACAGGGTTCTTTGCAGGAGCTTATCCAGCACGATTATCTTTTGACGAGAAAAAGGAACATGATCTTGTACATCAAATACATCAAACGATATTAGATATTCCCAAAAACGGACTTGATTATTTTATTCTTAAATATGAAAATAATCAATTTTCACTACCAGAGCGTAATGCAGAAGTACTGTTTCACTATTTGAAGACTGAAAATATTTTTCCAGAGACGCCTTATTATGAACAGTTAGATATACCAATTGGATTTACAAATTCT
>JAHDDQ010000206.1:0-3485 GCA_020629275.1 Tenacibaculum sp.
GAACGTGCACCTGTAGAGATTATAATATGGTCAGCAGAGTATTCAGTAGTTTTTCCTGCTTCATCGGTAACATCAACTTTCTTGTTTGCTTTAACCTTACCAAATCCATTAATAACATCAATCTTATTTTTCTTCATTAAGAATTGAACACCTTTACTCATTCCATCAGCTACGTCACGACTACGTTTGATAACTGCATCAAAGTCTTTATCTATAGCTTCTGCTTTTAAACCGTAATCATCAACGTGCTTAAGATATTCATATACTTGGGCAGATTTCAATAATGCTTTTGTAGGAATACATCCCCAATTTAAGCAAATACCACCTAAGCTTTCTTTTTCAACTATAGCAGTTTTAAATCCTAATTGAGAGGCTCTAATGGCAGTTACATAACCACCAGGTCCTGAACCTATAACTATTATATCGTATTTCATGATTTATTTTATGAATTAGGTTGTTTATTTATTCGATAACAAAAGTAATCATTCAAAATTATTTAACATAGCCCAACGGTATTGAAATTAGTCATGGTTTTATGAAGTTTATGATTTTACAAGAATTAAAAGTAGAATCAGATACTCCAGGTTGTAATTAAGTATTAAAAGTGAAGATGAATTAAGCAATTAAGGTTGAAGTGATTTTTCTCTTCTACATAAGATTACCACAACAACTTCATATTATTATATTTTTTGTAATGATGACTTATTCGCAAGAGTTTAGCAGTAAAATAATATTGGATTTACACTAATTGTATTTATTAAAAAACGTCTATAAATCACTTTAATAGTAATATATAGACGTTTTTTATTCTTTTTAATAACCTTTACAGGATACTATCAGTGAATTTACATTCTATTTGGAACTTGGATTCCTAATAATTCAAATCCAGATTGTATGGTATCTGCGACTTTTTTCGAAAGTTGAACTCTAAAAATTTTCTTGATTTCATCTTCTTCCCCTAAAATAGATACATTTTGGTAGAAAGAATTAAACTCTTTTACTAGTTCGTAGGTATAATTAGCGATTACTGCTGGTGAATAATTCTTTGCTGCTTGTTGAATAACCTCAGGATATAATTCTAATTGTTTGATTAATTCTTTCTCCTTTTCATGTAAAGAAATACTGTCGACTGTTGTTGAATAGTCAAAAGTAGCTTTACGGAGGATAGATTGAATTCGTGCATAAGTATACTGTATAAAAGGACCAGTATTTCCCTGAAAATCTACAGAGGCCTGTGGATCGAATAAAATTCTCTTTTTAGGATCTACTTTCAATATAAAATACTTTAAAGCGCCTAAACCTATAATTTTATATAAAGACTCTTTTTCTTCATCTGAATAACCTTCTAGTTTACCTAGCTCTTGAGATATAGTACGAGCAGTACCAGTCATTTCATCCATTAAATCATCAGCATCTACAACAGTACCTTCTCGAGATTTCATTTTCCCAGAAGGTAAATCTACCATTCCGTAACTTAAATGATATAATTGATCTGCCCAGTTATACCCAAGTTTTTTTAAGATTAAAAACAATACTTTAAAATGGTAGTCTTGTTCGTTACCAACAGTATACACCATACCATTTAAATCTGTAAAATCTTTGGCACGTTGAATAGCAGTTCCTATGTCTTGTGTCATATAAACAGCAGTACCATCAGAGCGTAATACTAATTTTTCATCTAAACCATCATCAGTTAAATCACACCAAACAGAATCATCTTGTTTTTTAAAAAATACGCCGCTTTCTAAGCCTTCCTCTATGATATCTTTACCTAGAAGATATGTATTACTTTCATAGTATAATTTATCAAAATTTACGCCTATATTCTTATAAGTAACATCAAAACCATCGTACACCCAACTGTTCATGGTTTTCCACAACGCAACAGTTTCTTCATCTCCAGCTTCCCATTTACGTAACATCTCTTGTGCTTCTAAAAACAGAGGAGCTTGTTTTTTAGCATCATCTTCAGACATGCCATTACTTACAAGAGTTTTAATTTCTTCTTTATATTCTTTATCGAACTTTACATAATAATTTCCTACTAATTTGTCACCCTTTAGTCCTGTAGAAGCTGGAGTTTCACCATTTCCAAATCGCTTCCATGCTAGCATCGATTTACAAATATGAATACCACGATCGTTAATAATTTGTGTTTTATACACTTTATGACCTGCTGCTTTTAAAATTTCAGCAACAGAGTATCCTAGTAATACATTTCTAACATGTCCTAAATGTAACGGTTTGTTAGTGTTAGGTGAAGAGTATTCAACCATACGAGCATCTATAACTTCGGTAGTTACATGGCCATATGAAGATTGATTGTGGATAGCATTGAAAAAATTAACATAAAAAGAATCGTCTATAATTAAATTTAAGAACCCTTTTAAAACATTAAAATTTTTTATTTCAGACACATGTTCAACTAAGAACTTTCCTATATCTTCTCCTATTTGAACAGGATTTCCTTTTTTATAACGTAGTAAAGGAAATACAACAACAGTTATATCTCCATCAAAATCTTTACGCGTAGCTTGAAATTCTACAGTAGGAATTTCAATTTTATACAAAGTAGTAAATGCTTCTTTTACCTTCGCTTCTAATAACGATTGAATGCTCATTAGTGGGTGTAGCCTTTAGTTAATTTTTGAAAATTTAGCAACAAAATTACATAATTTTATTGATTTTTAATCGATTTTGAATTCATATTAATGTAGTTTTGCACTATGGACAAAGACCTTGAAAACTTACCAAAATTAGCCAAAGAAAAACAAGAAGAAAATAAGAAATATTTTCAGAGGCTAAAAAGGAGAACACCAAAACGATTAGATCTCTTAGTACAAGAAATTCATGAAGAAGAATTTGAGCGCACCGATTGTTTAGACTGTGGTAATTGTTGTAAAACAACGAGTCCTATTTTTACCAACAAAGATATTGAACGCATATCCAAACATTTAAAAATGAAAGTGCGCGACTTTATTGCTCAGTATTTAAGAGTAGATGAAGATAATTTTCATGTATTGCAATCTGCACCATGCACCTTTTTAGATGAGCGAGATAATACATGCTTCATATATGATGTTCGCCCGAAAGCATGTTCAGAATATCCACATACGAATAGGAAAAAGTTTGCTCAAATTTCTGACCTTACGATTAAGAATACAGAAATTTGTCCTGCAACGTATAGAATTATGGAAGAACTTAAAAGACGTTTACCTTTAAGTGGTAGCAGTAAATCTTAAACTATGTTTATGATTTAGATTGAATATTTTTTCTATTTTTAGATAAAATATTACAGTTTGGAAACCATTATTAATTATTTTGAAACAATTCCTTCAAGTCATAGAAGTTTAATATTAGTAGGAGGAATTACCTTTTTTTGGCTATTAGAAGGTACAATACCACTATTTACGTTTGACTATAAAAAGTGGAAGCACGCTTTACCAAATCTATTCTTTAACAACTATTATAATAAATTTTGTATT
>JAHDDQ010000206.1:3495-4248 GCA_020629275.1 Tenacibaculum sp.
GTACTTGCTTTTTTATTGTTAGCAACTTCAGATTGGGTACAAGCAAATAACTTCGGTATAATTAATTGGTTACCACAGATGCCATTATGGCTTTATGTGCTCTTAGGTGTTTTTTTATTAGATTTTTTTGGTGCGTATTTAGCACACTTTGTAGAACATAAAGTGAAGCCACTATGGATGGTTCATTTGGTTCATCATTCAGATCATAAAGTTGATACTACGACGGCAAACAGACATCATCCAATAGAAAGCATTATAAGATTTACATTTACATTAGTTGGGGTTTTCTTGGTAGGAACACCTATTGCAATAGTTATGTTATACCAATCATGCTCTTTAATACTCACACAGTTTAACCATGCAAACATTAAAATACCAAGAAAAGTAGATAAACTGTTGAGTTATGTAATCGTATCTCCAGATATGCATAAAGTACATCATCATAATTTGTTACCGTACACGGATAGTAATTATGGAAATATATTTTCTTTTTGGGATAGAGTTTTTGGAACTTATATGGAATTAGATAGAGATAAAATAGTGTATGGAGTAGACACCTTTCCTGATGAAATAAAAAATTCAAGTTTAAAAGAATTACTTAAGCAACCTTTTCAGGGGTATAGAAAACCTACAAATATCGAAGAGTTGCAGACGAAATAAGTAGCCAAGAGATTGATTTAAACATCAGGCTGAGTTATATATATATTAAATTAATTGAAATACGTACAATACTCAACCTGAAATAAACTTGAA
>JAHDDQ010000207.1 GCA_020629275.1 Tenacibaculum sp.
CTATTTTGCTCTTTTTTACGAGCATCAATTCTGCCTTGTGCTATATTGAAAGCCGCTTGATGAGTTGTCATGTTTTCTTTCTCCGCTAACGTGAATATTTCTAACGTAGTGTTGTAAATATTTTCTGTTCTTTTAATGCTTTCATCTTTATCATAACCAACCACTTCTGCGTAAACATTTATAATACCTCCAGCATTAATTAAGAAGTCTGGTGCATATGCGATACCTTTTTCTTGTAACATTTTTCCATGCTTTAGTTCATCAGCTAATTGATTATTTGCTGCGCCTGCAATTACTTTTGCTTTTAATTGGCTTATACTGGCATCGTTTACGGTAGCTCCTAATGCACATGGCGCATAGATATCGATGTCTAAACCGTAAACATCATTCCCTAAAACTACATTTGCATTATATTTTTTACTTAACTCCTCTAAACGAGCTTCATTTATATCATTTAAAATAACTTGAGCTCCTTCATCTGTAATGTGCTTAACTAAAGTTTCTCCAACATGACCAACACCTTGAACTAAAACCTTCTTACCTTCTAATTTTTCAGTTCCAAACTTGTATTTAGCAGCAGCTTTCATCCCCATATACACTCCATATGCGGTAACTGGAGAAGGGTTTCCTGATCCACCAATAGCTTCAGAAACTCCTGTTACATGTGGTGTAACTTCTCTAATAATATCCATATCACGAGTTTCCATTCCAACATCTTCCGCTGTTATATATTTACCGCTTAACGAATTAACAAACTCTCCGAACTTTCGCATTAAAGCGTCATTTTTTTGGGTCTTTGCATCACCAATAATAACTGCTTTACCACCTCCTAGGTTTAACCCCGTAATAGCTGACTTGTAAGTCATTCCGCGAGATAAACGTAGCACATCATTTAATGCTTCCCATTCTGTTTTATACTGCCACATTCTAGTACCTCCTAAAGCAGGTCCTAAAGTTGTATTGTGAATACCAATAATTGCTTTTAATCCTGTATCTTCGTCATTGCAAAAAACAATTTGCTCGTGACCATCGAAAGATAGTTGCCCAAAAACAGGATCGTTTTTAAGGTCTTTAGTATCAATAATTTCCGACATCATATGTTGTTTGTTTTTAATGAAGAAAAAATTACTATTCTTCAAATTTCAGGTAGCAAAAATATGAAATTCGCAATTAGAAAACAAAAAAAGACCTATAAATTGAAAAATACACAACAAGAAAACGTTTTCTTATTAATAAAAAACAAAAAAGTAAATCTTTTAACGCATTACAAAAATTGAAGGCATTACAATATTTAAACAAATATTTTATTAAGTACAAATGGAGATTATTTATTGGAATAATCATTACCGTTCTTTCGAAACTTTTATCCTTAAAGATTCCTGAAATTATCAAGAATTCTTTGAATATTGTGGAGGATTATATTTCCAACAAAACAGTTAGTTTAGAAGAAGTTAAACACGAATTACTTGTCAATATTTTAATTATTATTGGTATTACATTACTTGCTGGTTTTTTCACTTTCTTAATGCGACAAACCATTATAGTTGTATCTCGCTTAATTGAGTTTGATATAAAGAATGAAATATACCAACAATACCAACGATTATCTGTTAACTTTTACAACAAAAATCGTACTGGTGATTTAATGAATCGCATTTCTGAAGATGTTTCAAAAGTGCGAATGTATTTTGGTCCTGCCATCATGTATTCACTAAATATGATCGTTTTATTTGTTATTGGTTTCTCCAAAATGATTAAAACTGACCTAGAGTTAACAATGTATACATTACTGCCTTTTCCAATACTTTCAATATCAATTTTTTTACTAAGTAGACAAATCAATAAAAAAACAACTATAGTTCAACAATACTTATCCAAACTAACAACTTTTAATCAAGAGTTTTTTTCGGGTATTAATGTGGTAAAATCGTATGTTACAGAAGACACTGTTATTACTAATTTTAATACATTATCAGAAGAAGCCAAGGATAAAAATATTGATCTTTCAAAAGTACAAGCTTTATTTTTCCCTTTAATGATCTTGCTTATTGGTATAAGTAATATTATTGTTTTATATGTTGGAGGGAAACAATACATCGCTGGAGATATTAAAATAGGTGTAATTGCTGAATTCATTTTATATGTTAATATTTTAACTTGGCCAGTTGCTATTGTTGGATGGGTTACTTCAATTATACAACAAGCCGAAGCTTCTCAACTTAGAATAAATGAGTTCTTACAACAGATTCCTGAGATAAAAAACCCGAATTCTGATCCTTTGAAAATAAATGGTTCAATTAGCTTCAATAATGTTACCTTAACTTATGATGACACAAATATTACGGCTTTAAACAATATTAGTTTCAAGGTTAAGCAAGGGGAAACAATAGCCATTATGGGGAAAACTGGTAGTGGCAAATCTTCAATTGTGAACCTAATCACAAGAATGTATGATACTACTACAGGAACGGTTTATATAGATAACAAACCTGTTAATGAGCTTAATTTAGATGCTGTTAGAAGTCAAATAGGTTTTGTTCCTCAGGATCCTTTTTTATTTTCAGATACTATAGAGAATAATATCAAATTTGGAAAAAATGATGCTACTGAAGAGGAAATTATCGAAGCCGCCAAAAATGCGGTAATTCATGACAATATTATTAATTTCAGTAAAGGTTACAAAACAGTTTTAGGAGAACGTGGTGTTACGCTTTCTGGTGGTCAGAAGCAAAGAACGTCTATCGCACGAGCTATAATTAAAGATCCTAAGATTTTAATTTTTGATGATTGCCTATCTGCTGTTGATACTGAAACAGAGGAAAAAATACTATCGAATCTGGAAAAAGTATCGAAAAATAAAACTACTTTTATTATCAGTCATAGGGTCTCTTCAGCTAAAAATGCGGACAAAATAATCATCTTAGATGATGGTAAAATTGCAGAACAAGGAACTCACAATCAACTAATAGCGCTTAACGGCCCATACAAAAACTTATACGATAAACAACTTTTAGAAAAAGAAATTTAGAGTTTTTTGCGTTCAAGTAAAATATTTTGTTAGATTTGTTTCAACAAAAACTTAGAAACTAGTATTAATACGATTTGAATTATGAATGAGAGAGCTGAACAAGAAGAAATCTTTTCACAGGTATTAAGAGCAGGAAGAAGAACGTACTTTTTTGACGTTAGGGCTACGAAGGCAGATGATTACTACTTAACTGTAACGGAAAGTAAAAAATTTACTCACGACGATGGGTCTTTTCACTACCAAAAACATAAAATATATCTTTACAAGGAAGATTTTAGTGATTTTAAAGATATGTTAAACAAAGCTACAGACTTTATTATTTCAAATAAAGGAAGCGAAGTTATAAGTGAGCGTCATCAAAAAGACTATAAAAAACAAGAACAGGAAGAAGGAGCTTTAGTAGAACAAACAACAGAGAGTTTTACAGATGTTTCATTCGAAGATATTTAATTCAATTCAATTTACACAAGTAAAAACCACTAAGAAGTTTCTATACTAAATTAGTGGTTTTTTATTTTACAAAACTTTTGTTTTTACAGGACAGTTAACATTGCTTTTGATTTCGCTATCGTTTCTTGCCATTCTTTTTCTGGTACACTATCTTTAGTAATACCTCCACCTACATATATATTAGCCTTTTCGAGATTAACATCAATTTCCATGCACCTTAGATTTACAAATAAATTGGATGTTATTTTTTCTTCTTTATTCAATAAATTTAATTCTCCTAAAAAACCCGTGTAAAATTTTCTATTGTAAAATTCATTATCAATAATAAATTTTTTTCCTTTATCAGCCGGTAAACCACAAACTGCTGGTGTAGGGTGTAATCTACTAATCAAACTATCTAAACTACTATTAAATTGTCCTGTTATCTTGGTTCTCAAATGTAATAGGTTTCCTATTTGAAAAGTCTCTAAAGCTGCAATTGAAAGATTATCTGTTACACTTCGCAACTGCTCTTTAATATAATTTGTAACTAAACTTTGCTCTACCAACTCTTTCTCATTCCAAACTATAGCTGTATTTTCTTGTACAACTTGTGTTCCTGCTAAAGACATTGTTTTAAAGCTATTATCACATATTTCTAACAATGTTTCAGGTGTAGCTCCCATCCATAGACCAACTTTAGGATGAAACCATATGTATGCAAAAGCATTCGTATATGTTT